>JAEURZ010000010.1 GCA_016788905.1 Elusimicrobiota bacterium | reverse complement strand
GTTTGTAGGGTTTCATACCTGCCTATTTTAGCGCAGGTCTTCATATCTGCTTGGTGCAATGGCACTTTGAACTCACGGGAGTTTCAAAAAAGTTGACATGAATTATCAAATGAAATATGATTTCAACTTGTATGAGTGATGAACTGGTGTTTTTCCCATCTTGGGCGGCGGGGCGGGCGGGGTATGCTGTCCGGATCTTGGAAGTGTTTCGCGAGCATGTTCAGAAGAAAGGGCTGGTGTATACCCATCAGAGAGAGGACATCCTCAACCACCTCTTGGGCACTGATCGGCATTTGACCCAGGACGAAATTTACGCCGCGGTGCGGGGGCGGGGGATTGGGAAAGTGACGGTTTTTCGCACTCTCAAATTGTTGGAAGAAGCGGGGCTTACGGAAAAGGTGTATGGACCCCAGGGAGGGGTTTGGTACGAAGTCAAGTTGGATCGGCCCCATCACGACCATTTGGTTTGTCTTTCCTGTGGCCGCATTCAGGAAGTTCAATGGCCCGAGATTGAACGATTCCAAGAAAAGGCCTGCCGTGAACGGAAGTTTGAGCCGGTCTATCACCGTCATGAGGTTTTTGGTCGGTGCGAAAAATGTGTCAAGAAAAGGGAAGGCTGATTTTTTTTGTCTCTTTCGCTCCCTGAAATATTTGACGGAAGTTACGCGGGACGGTCCCGGATCCGGCACGCCCGCTGGGGAACCAGTCCCGTCGGTTCCCCCCTGCGACTTCGTCGCAGGGGCCCCCTTCCGCTAGGCGGGCTTAGCCGGACCCGGGACCGTCCCGCTTCGGAGGGGTAGTGATACCGACTTAATCAAGAGACACAGCGCATTTTTTTCATTTTATATTGAAATGAAATTTCATATCAAACGGAGGTGTCGCAATGCGGTTTAGGAAATGGATGGTTTCGGGTGTTCTCGTGTTGTCGGGAGGGATGATGTGGGCGGGAGAGTCGGTGGATTTGGCCGACTTGGAACGGCGGGTGACTTCGTTGAGCGAAGAAGTCTCAACGCTCAAGGCCGCGAACAAACCTAACGCCGTTTACCAACCGGTGTTCGGATTGGCGCCCGCGGCGTCCAAAGTGTATCACCTCAAAGAAGGTGTTTCTCTGGGAGGGTATGGGGAGATGGTTTACCAGGATTTTGATGCCCAAAAAGATTCGGGTGCGGGCTCCGACAAGAAGAACCGCCTGGATTATCTCCGGTTCGTTTTGTATGCGGGGTTCCGGTTTTCTGAAAAATTTGTGCTGAACTCGGAAATAGAGTTTGAACACGCGGCGGAAGACAAAAGGGGGGAGATCTCTGTTGAAATGGTTTCCTTGGATTACCTTATGACCCCTTCCTTCAATGCCCGGGGTGGATTGTTGCTTGTCCCCATGGGTTTTTTGAACGAACTTCACGAGCCCGCGGTGTATCATGGGGTCAACCGGCCCAACGTTGAACGGAACATCATTCCGAGCACCTGGCGGGAAAACGGGGTGGGCGTCTTTGGTCAAACGGGATCCGTTTCTTATCGGGCCTACATAATCAATGGATTTCAAGCGGTAAATGATTTTCTTGTCGGTGGTTCGTCAGGAAATGTCAAAGGGTATTCCGCGTCTGGCGGATTGCGGGATGGCCGTCAAAAAGGGTCCAACACCTACGCCGAAGATTTTGGGGTTGTGGGACGTGTGGACTATTCGGGGGTTCCCGGACTGCTTGTGGGTGGATCGTATTATTCAGGAGAATCGGGACAAAGCGTGACCGTTTCCTCTGAGAAGTTGTCCGCTCGGACCGCGTTATGGGAAGCTCACGGGGATTACCAGTGGGAAGGAGTCGAGCTGAGGGGTCTCTATTCTCGGGTAACCGTGGGGCAAGTTTCGTTGATCAATACGGCCCAGGGGTTCACCGGCAATAAATCGGTGGGGGAACGGATGTGGGGCGGATACGGCCAAGTGGCGTATAATGTATTGTCCCGCGGGGAAAAGGGTCTCTATCTTGCCCCTTTCTTCCGATACGAACGTTACAACACCCAGGCCCGTGTGCCGGACGGGTTTGTTTCGGATCCCGCCAACGATCGAACGGAAATGGTTTACGGGTTGACCTTTAAGCCCATTGCGACCGTCGTTTTGAAAGGGGAATATCAAAACAATCGCAACCGAGCCGACTCAGCCGTTGATCAGTGGAACCTCGGGTTGGGGTATATGTTCTAAACCGGAATTTGTTCTGGAATTCAAGAGAGGGGTGGAGGTTCTATGAGGTCCTTCAGCAACAAGAGTTTTTGGGCGGCGGTGCCGGCTTTGGTGGCGTCGTTTTCCCCTGTTGTTGCGGCGGATTTCCTAACAGAGAGTGACGCTCAAAAGGCCCTTTTCCCCGAAGGAGAATCCTTTGATCGTCTTCCCTCCCCTGCGGTTTCTTCCCTGGCGGCGGCATCGGCCGCCGCGGGGGGAGGATCGTGGGCTGTTGCTCCAAAAATTTGGACCGTAAAAAAAGGTGAAGAGCTGGTGGGTCATGTGGTGATCGACCAGGTGATCGGGAAACACGACTTCATTACTTTTGGGGTGGGAATTTCTTCCGGGGGCGAGGTTCTCGGCGTGGAAATATTGAGTTACCGAGAAGTCTATGGAGGCGAAGTGCGCACCCCGCGCTGGCGTCGTCAATTCGTCGGGAAGAAAACGGGGGACGCCCTGCGGTTTCCCTTGGACATAAAAAATATCTCGGGAGCCACCCTCTCCTGTCGGCATGTGACGGACGGGGTTCGCCGCGTTCTGGCCTTGATGGAGAACCGTGCAAGTTAAAAGGTCCCGCGCGCGACCTCTGATGGGGACCTTGGTGGCGGTGTGGGCGGAAGGGGAGACTTCAGCGGTGACGGCAGGGATTTCGCGCGCGTTAGCGGCGGTGGAACGGGTGGAGAAGCGGATGAGTTATTTTGACCCGGAGAGCGATGTGTCCCGTCTCAATCGGGAGGCCCATCGGTGTTCCGTTCTGGTTCACCCCCAAACGTTTAAGGTCCTCCGTGAGGCGCAACGGTTGTTCCGTTTGTCCCAGGGCGTTTTTGATGTGACGGTCGGACAGGTTTTGGCACGGGAGGGGTTCCTTCCACCTCTTGTCGGCGCGATTCCTAGGGGGAGACATTCCTTTGGGGATGTCCGGATGGGGCCGGGGTTCCGCGTTCGGTTTCGACGGCCCCTTTGGATCGATTTAGGAGGCATCGCCAAGGGGTTTGCGGTGGATCAGGCACTGTCGGCCCTTCGTCGATCCGGGGTCAAAAGGGGGGGCGTCAACGCGGGAGGAGATTTGGCTTTTTTTTCGGATCGACCGGAAAAATTTTGGGTTCGTCACCCGTGCCAAATCAGTAAAATGATTTCCCTGGGGCAGGGCCGGGCGGGGGCCGTGGCCAGTTCCGCTCCCACGTATTCTGCACGGGGTGTCGGGGGCGGTCGGGTTTCTTCCCCCTATGTGTTTCGCGGGCAATCGGTCACGTCTCAAAAAAGTGTAACGGTGGTCGCGCGGCGGGCCCTGTGGGCAGATGCTCTTACGAAAGTGGTCCTCTTGGCCCCGGATCAAGCGGGACCCCTGTTGCGTCGATTTCGGGCCGAGGCATTCGTTTTTTCATCAAAGGAGAAATCCAATGGTCAATAATCCTATCCCCCTTCGACACCTGAAGGGTCACTCGGCTCAACCCAACGCTCGATTGCCTTTGTGGCAACGGGTGGGCCTTCTCAGTGCGGTGGGGGGGGTATGGGTGACGGGTGTCCTGTGGTTTTGGGCCCGGTATTTTGGGAGGCGGGAAGGACCTTTTGGGTTAGAGAGCCATTGGGGCGAATTTTCGGCCCGGGCGGCCCACGGGTTCACGGCCCTCTTGTTCCTTGTGGCGGTGGGATCCCTGGTCCCTTTTCATTTTCGAACGGGCTGGGAGACCGGGACCAAACGGCTGTCCAGTTTGTCCTTAGCGTTGGTGACGGTGATTTTGGTTCTCACCGGGTGGGGGCTCTATTACGCGGGCGGAGAAGTGTTGCGCCGAACATTGAGCACCACCCACAATGCCCTGGGGTTCCTGGTCTTACCGCTTTTTTTTATTCACTCTCGCCGTAGGTAACCCCCTCGCGGTTTTGACGGGGGCCCCCGGGTGTGTTAGAATCTCCTCGCGTTGCCTTCTGGTCCGTGGAACTTTTCGCGGATTTGGACGTTTCGTTAATGAACCTGCCGCAACAGAAAGGAGCCTTCCATGGAACTGCAATTAACCGATGCGACTTTTGAAAAAGATGTGTTAAAAGCCACCCAGCCCGTGCTCGTGGATTTTTGGGCACCCTGGTGCGGTCCCTGCCGCATGTTGGGTCCGATCGTTGAAGAAATTGCCAAGGAATACGCCGGGAAGGTCGTTGTTGGAAAAATGAACACGGACGATAACCCGAACGTGGCGTCTAAATTCAATATCTCCGCGATCCCCTCCATGCTGTTCTTCAAAGACGGCAAGGTGGTTGAACAAATGGTGGGTGTGCATTCAAAGAAAGACATCATCGCCAAAATTGACGGGTTGCTGAAATAAGGCGGTTTGTGATTCCTCCGTCCGCCCGGCGTTCCCTTTGGGTATTCCCCTTAGCGCTCGGGGCTGTTGTGTGGACGGCCTGCGGTTCGAATTCGGGGGGCCAATCGTCGGACTCTTTTTCCCAGACCGCGGCACCTGTTGCGGGCGATTTTGGGAAAAACCCGGCGCCAGGGTTTTCCCTTCAGGACACGAATGGAAAAACGGTGTCCCTGGCGGATTTTAAGGGGAAGGTGGTCTTCTTGGATTTTTGGGCCACCTGGTGCCCTCCCTGTCGGATTTCCATGCCGGATGTGGAAAAGCTCCACCGCCATTTCCAAGGGAAACCGGTTCAAGTTTTGGGGTTGAATCTGGACGAAAACCCTGAAAAGGTAAAACGGTTTGTCGAACAGAAAAAAATCCCCTACCCGGTTCTCTTAGCGGGGGATTCCGATGTGGCTCGTTCTTACGGGGTGGGCGGAATTCCGCATTTTGTGTTAATCGACCAGGACGGACGTCTTGTGAACGATTGGTCCGGTTACGCCCCGGAATTCGCCGGGAATTGGCGCGCCCTGATTAACCAACTCTTAGGGGCCTAAGGTTTTTCCTTCCCCCTCTGGGGTGCCCCGTGACAGACATAAAAAAATCTCTTTATCTGATCGATGCCCACGGGTATTTGCACCGGGCTTATCACGCTCTTCCTCCCTTGACGAATTCAAAAGGGGAACCCGTGGGCGCGCTTTTCGGCTTCGCCCGCATGTTGAGCAAAATCATTCGTCAAAACCGGCCGGATCGTTTGGTGGTCTGTTTCGATGACCCCGCCCCTACTTTTCGACACAAAACGTATACCGCCTATAAAGCTCACCGTAAAGAAATCGACAGCGAATTGAAATTTCAGTTACCTCTGGCTCGCAAAATGGTGGAAGATTGGGGGTTGCCTCTGGCGGTTCAGCCGGGGTTTGAGGCCGACGATCTTCTGGCCACGTTGGCGGAAACGGGCGGGCGGGAAGGCTATTCGGTCGTGGTGGTTACCGCTGACAAGGACGCCCTTCAGCTGGTGGGGGAGACGACGACGGTTCTCAACGAGCAAAGGGGTGTCCTCTATGACGCGGCGGCGGTGGAGAAAAAATATGGTCTCCGCCCCGACCAGCTGGTGGATTATTTTGCGTTGCTGGGGGACAGTTCCGATAATGTTCCCGGCGTCCGTGGTGTGGGGGAAAAGACGGCCACGGGGTTACTGAAAGATTTCGGATCCTTAGATGGTCTCTACGCCCATTTGGACGAAGTGAAAGGACCGGTGCAAGAAAAACTTCGCGCCCAGGAAAAAGAGGCTCGGTTGAGCCGGGACCTGGTGGTTCTTGACCGACATGTTTCCCTCCCGCTGAATTTGGCCGATTGCACCGTGCCGGAAAAACCTTCAGCACAGTTGGTGGCGTTTTTGAGCCGGGTTGAATTTAACAGTCTCCTTCCTGAATTGGAATCTCAACCGACCCGGAATCCGGAACGAGAGGAATCTCCCCCCGCTAAGGGCCGCAAGAGCCCAGCGCGTCCTGTTTCGAACGAAGCCCCAGCGGCCCTCCCCCCAGTCGGACGCCCGGGGGTTCGCGTGGTTCACACCGTTTTAACGGAGGAGGATCTTGCTCTTCTGAAAAACGCGCTCGCCCAGGCGGACGTGTTGTCCGTGGATGTGGAGACCACGGGGTTGGAGGTTTTTGATTGCACGTTGGTGGGTCTTTCCTTAGCGGTCAAACCAGGCGAAGCCTGGTATCTTCCCGTGGGCCATTCGTATTTGGGAATGCCGGTTCAACTTCCTTTGGAAAAAATCCGAACGGTCTTGGCGCCATTTTTTTCCTCTGCTCTCCTTCCCAAAATCGGTCAGAATTTGAAATTCGACAACCATGTCCTCACCCGGATGGGGATGCCCGTTTCCCCTATTTCCTTTGATACGCTGGTGGCCTCTTACTGTTTAAACCCAGGCCGTCAAACCCATGGATTAAAATCCCTGGCGTTGGATTTCCTTGGCGAAAGCATGACGAACATCGATGTTTTGATCGGGTCGGGCGCCAAAAGGATTACCATGGACCAGGTGAAAATTGAGGACGTGGCCGCCTACGCGGGGGCAGACGCCGAGGTCCCTCTTCGGCTGAAGGCGGTCATGGAAGAGCAACTCAAGTCGAAAGGAATGGAGCGTCTTTTTTATGAAGTGGAGATGCCCCTTGTTCCGATCTTGGGCGCCATGGAAAAGGTGGGGATCGGGCTGGACGTACCCTATTTAACCGCGTTGTCAGAATCTTTTGAGCGGGACATCGCGGGACTGGAAAAAGAGATTCATGGGTTGGCGGGTGAACCGATCAACGTGAATTCGCCCAAACAATTGGCCGTGATCCTTTTTGAAAAACTTAAACTTCCCGTGGTGCGGAAAACAAAAACGGGTTTCTCAACGGATGAAGAGGTACTTCAGAAATTATCAAACCAACACCCCCTTCCCGCCAAAATGTTGGCTTACCGTGAACTGGCCAAACTCAAGAGCACCTACATCGACGGTCTTTTGGCTCAAGTACGGGACTCGGGCCGGGTGCACACGCGGTTCAATCAGGCGGTGGCGGCCACGGGACGATTGTCGTCTTCCGATCCCAACCTCCAGAACATTCCCATCCGCACGGAGTACGGACGGCAAATCCGACGGGCGTTTGTGCCGGCGGAGGGGTGTGTTTTTCTCTCCGCGGATTATTCCCAGATAGACCTCCGTGTTCTGGCCCATGTTTCCCGGGATCCCGCCCTCGTCGCGGCTTTTCAGCGGGGGGAGGATATTCACGCGGCGACCGCCCGGGATATTTTTCATTTGGGTTCTAGCGATGCGGTGACCGAAGATCAACGGCGTGTGGCGAAATCCGTCAACTTTGGAATCGTTTACGGACAGACCGGGTTTGGGCTGGCTCAACAGTTGGGCCTTCCGTTGGGGCAAGCGCAGGCGTACATCAACGCTTATCTCGAGAAATACGCGGGAGTAAAAGACTGGATCGGGCGGATCATCGATGAGGCCCGTCAGGCAGGGTTTGTCACCACGCTCCTGAACCGCCGTCGCTATTTACCGGAGATCACGGCCGCGAACGCCGCCGTGCGGGGGTTCGCGGAACGGACGGCCATGAACACGCCTATTCAAGGGACGAGCGCCGATATCATCAAGGTCGCCATGCGGGACGTGGCGCGACTCGTGGAGGAAAAGCGGTGGAAAACTCGGGTGCTTTTGCAGGTTCACGATGATCTCCTTTTTGAGGTTCCCGAGGGGGAACTGGCCCAGGTGGCGGTCCCCATTCAAAAGACCATGGAAGGGGCTTTGGCCTTGGATGTGCCGGTTCGGGTGGATCTGAAGACGGGCCGAAATTGGGCGGAAATGAAACCGTATGCCTGAACTTCCAGAAGTGGAGACGATTCGGCGGGATTTGGTTGCTTTTCTTGTGGGGAAGATGATTTCGGATGTTCAGGTGATCGACCGCCGCGTGGTGGAAGGGTTTGGTCCGGGCGGGCGGCCGCGGCGGCGGGTGCGGGTGGCGGATTTCGTCCGGACGTTGGTGGGGCGAACGGTGAAGGACCTTCATCGACGGGGAAAATATCTTATCTTTGATTTGGGGTCGGGGCCCTCCCTGTTGGCCCACTTGCGGATGACCGGCCGTTTGGTTTTGGGACCGCCGGATCCTCGGGCGCGCGCCCGGGTGATCTTTACGGAGGGGGCCCCTGTTCTCAATTTTATCGATACCCGGCGGTTTGGGGAACTCTGGTTGGCCGACACTTGGCATAAAGATCCCGCCATCGCGGCCCTTGGGCCGGAACCTTTAGGGGAGGGCATCGATCCGGGGCCTTGGGGACGCCAGGTTCGTCGGTCGTCCGCCAAAATCCAGGCGGTGCTCTTGGATCAAAAGCGAATCGCGGGTCTGGGCACGATTTACGTGACGGAGGCCCTTTTCCGTTCGGGAATTCGGCCCACGCGGCGGGCCAGCGCGGTTCATCCCTCGGAAATTCCCGCGCTCCTGGGTCATGTTCGGGATGTCTTAGGGGAGGGGCTGGCCCATCGGGGGGTTTCGTTTCGGGATTACCGGGACGCTCGGGGTGAGCGCGGTCAAGCGGGGGAACGGTTGCGGGTGTATGGGAAAGCCGGGAAATCCTGCCCCTGTTGTCGAACGATTTTGCGGGGGACTAAAGTGAGCGGAAGGGGAGCGGTGTTCTGTCCGCAGTGTCAAAAATGAAAAAATCAAAAAGAAATCGGAATTGGCCTCGGCTTCTGGTGGGACTCACGGGGGGAATGGGCGCGGGAAAATCGACGGTGGTGGCGCTTCTCAAAAAGCGTGGAATTCCGGTGGTCGACGCGGACCAAATCGTCCACAGACTTTTGCGTCCGGAGGGGGAGGGGTTTTCTCCCGCGTTAGCCTTGATGGGCCCTTCGGTTCTTGGTCCGGACGGCCGTTTGGATCGGGCGCGCGTGGCCGACCGAATTTTTCGAAAGAAGGCTTTGAAGAAAAAATGGGAAGGGCTTCTTCATCCCTTGGTTGAACGGGAGCTTAAACGCCGTATCGCTGCCCATGATCGGGGGCTTTTGGTTTTGGATGTCCCGCTGTTGTTTGAGACGGGGATGGATCGATTGGTGGACCGAACCGTTTTAGTTTGGGCCCCAAAAAAAATTTCTTTGGCCCGAATTATGGCCCGCGGCCGCTTTACGCGCGCCCAGGCGCTGCAACGCATGGCGGCTCAAATGTCCTTAAAAGATAAACGTCGCCGGGCCGATTTCCTATTGGACAATAGAGGGACCCGGGCGGACTTGGTGCAAGGGTTAACCCGTCTTTTTGGACCTCGACGTCGGGCCGAGACCCTGCCGGACGTTTACAATAACGTTACAATTTCTTAGGCGTTTCTTCTGTCCCCTCTGGCTATAATGGGAGGGTATGAAAAGACGAAGAAGGCCTCTTTATTGGGGTAACCGGTTTGCGCGCGTTTTTTTAGCCGCGGCGTTGTTTGTCTCAGACGGCACGAGCCTTCGCGCCGCACGGGATCTTTGGTCCGAGCGGCGGCAGGCGATCCGTTCCACCCGATCCGGCCCCCCTTACGCCTCAAGGACATCCACGGGATGGGATCCGCTGGCCGCCGCCTTTCCCTCCATGGAAAAAGTGTCCTCCCTTCCGCCTTCAGCCCTTCATTCCCACGACGCACTTCCTTCCTGGTTGAGCTCGGCGGTGGGCCTCTACGCCGACGTGGGGGAGTTTTACCCCCCTTCTTCCGGGGAACAACGGGTACTGATTCATATCCAAGATCTCCACGAAGTGGAGGAAGCCCAGCGGAACATCGCCGCTGTTTTGGAACAGTTGGCCGCAGGCCTGGGAGACCGGAACGGGCTTTTGGTGGGATTGGAAGGGGCCGCGGGCGCGTTTCGAACCAACGATTTTAGGTCGCTGGCCCCGCCTGCCGTTCTTCGCCGGACCGCCAACCGTTTTTTGAAAGCGGGAACACTTTCTGGTTCCGAATTTTTCAGTTTAACCACGGAAAATCCGGTTCGCCTGTGGGGGACCGAGGACCCCCTCCCCTACGAATCAAACATCCGGGCGTTAACGAGCACCTTCTCGGGCCAGTCTCGGGATGACGCGGTGATGCAAAAGATTTTGTTGAACATTGCGAATCTGAAAGAAAAGTTCTACCCGCCGATCCCCCGAAAACTGGACCGATTTCGTGGGGAATACGATGGGGGAAAAATAAGTTTCGCTCTTTACGCCGGCCACCTGACCGAAGGAATTCCATTGGAACGATTGGGCCCGAACCTCCGACTTTTTTTGAAAGCCGTATCGTTAGAGGGTGGCCTTGTTCTTTCGCGTGTTGCGGAAGACCAAAAACGTCTTTTGGCTCAACTCGCTCCCGAAATGACTCGGGGTGAGGTCGACGATTTAATGGATGTGGGATTGGCGTCTCGGGTCGGTCGGGTTCCCTATTCACACTTCCACCAATTATTAAAAAAGATGTGCGCCACCCATGGATTGAACCTGATGGACTTCCCAGGGTTAAACGCCTACGCGGATTACGCGGCGGAGGTGGAGGGAATCAACCCATCGGATTTACTGAAAGAAATGGACGCTGTTTTCGATCAGCAAATGGAATTGCATCTTTCGATCCCTCGGCTCGCGGCGTTGGCCAGGTTGGATGAGGACGCCCGTTTGCTGGACAAACTCAACCGTTTTGTTTTGACCTCGGAGGATTACAAGAAACTTGTTTCCCGCCGAGAGGCTATGGTGTCGTGGCCCCAACGGATGGCGGCACTCCATCGCTCTCTCGGGCACCCCTCGGGGCTTTGGCCCAGTCCGATGTCTGTCTTGGAAAGGCATGAACCTTTTTATCAATGGGCGGAGAAACGAAACATTCCTCTCGTTGAAAACCTGCTTCGTCCCTGGACCGAGGAGGCTCCCGCGGTGTTGGTGGCTGGGGGATACCACGCGGAAGGGATTCGCCTGGCCGCCCGGGCGAAAGGGTTGGGCTATATTTCCCTCACGCCACGGATTTCTTCAACGAAAGATTTTCCTTCCTCGCTCGGGTCCTTTCGTTCCCAGGAGGGCCCGGCTGAGTGGATTTTCAAAGGGGATCAATCGGGACTTCATGCCCAGCTCATGACGGCAACGGATCCTGTCTCCGTGGCGAGCCAAAGGGCAACGCGGGACGCCACGGCTTTCGTCACGGCGGTGGCGGGAGATCAAGCGGCGACAGTCCTTGAAAGCGGATTACCCCAGGAGGGGCCTCTTTTTCGACAGTTGAGCCGTGAAATTCAACGAATCGCTACGGCCGCCAGATCCTTGGGGTTGGGGATGCGGTTTGAGAAAGCCGAACCCTTAAGTCCGGATGGGGAAGGACAACAGCGGGTGAACCTTTCTTTTTATGTGCAGGATTTGCGAGTTCCACATTCAGGATCTCCAAAAAATTTCGTGGCTTCCGTTGCCGTCACGCTGAAGGGACCGTTGCGAGCTCCGTCTTTGGTGGTCGACGTTCGTCCTTCGGGAATCGTGCGCGATTGGGTGGCTGGGGTTCGGGTGGTGGAAGGATGGTTGGCCCTGTCCCAATGGGGCCCACGTCTTTGGGACTCCATGGCCACGACAGGTTCGCGGGTGGCCTTCGATTTGGGTCGTGCCACCCGGAGCACGGCGGTCGCCCTGATGACGCCCCTCCGCTGGATGGCCCTTGTTCCTGGTTTCTCCTGGTTGGCGCGAATGGGGAAAGAGTGGACCCTTTATGTTCGTTTACGGGAAGATCGCGCGACCCGGGATTTGGCCCTGGGCGCTGCCCCCGGGTTGCGCGCGGTCATGCTCTCCCGGTTGGCGGAACAGCATTTGCGCCCGTTTCTGAATCCATGGGAAGAAATTATTGATGGTTCGGTAAAACGAATGATTGGCGGTATCTCGAACCTGACCTATACCGGGTTAACGGTTTCCAACACCGGATCCGTATTAACCCTGTCTTCGAATTCAAGTCAAAATCCCGTGACCGTTCAGTTTCGGGTTTCCGATTCTCGTGCGTTGATTGAGAACCCCGATACTTATTCACTTTTTCAAATGGTTCAGACCGCTGACCCCAACTCCTTTATCGTGTCCTTGCAAATGGCGGCCCTGTCTCGGGCGGAGGCTATCCCTGACCGGGTTCTTGGACGAATGATGAGGGAAATTGGATTTCGGATGACCGGCATGGACGCCTCTTTGGCGGAAAGACGGGCCATTCGTCCTTTGGATGAACTGATGAATAGGCGGGATCTGTTGCTATACAATCTTCGATCCCAGATGGCGGACATTGATAATCGTTTGATTTTAGCCATGGATTCTGTGGTGCCATTGATGGTTCCGACCGGGATTAACCCGGGCGATCTCCTGAATGGGGATCCTGAAAAACAATGGGCCTTCACGCAAGGAGGGGAACCGTGGTTTGGCTCCAATGTCAACAGTGAGGTGGGACTGTCTCCTCTTCTTTCCGGGGCTGACCCTCAAACGGATCTTTTGGAGAACCCCGATCTCTTGGCCGCTTCATTTCGTAAACGTGGGTATTCCCCCGTGGAGGCCACGCGATTGGCTGAAGGAAGGTGTGAGGACCATTTAAGAGCGAAGGTGGCGGGATTAACTCTGTTGGAAGATTTCGTGAAGGCTTCTCAGGATAAGCGTAACTTTTTCCCTTGGGATGAGAGCCGGAAAGGGAGAGTGACTTCTTTGGAAAAACTTGTTTTAAATCGGTTGACGTTTGTGGCCGCTGAACAAGGAGAACGGGCGGCTTTGGATCCGGCGAATCTGTCCCCAGCCGATTTCAACAAACACCTGTTAAATGGTTTTTTCCCCCTGGCCAAAACCCTCCTTAGTTTTCTTTCTTCCACCGGAGTTCGCGTGGGATCCGCTGGGGACCCTGCGGTGGAGAAGTTGGTCAACGATATGTTCAGGATTTACGTCACCCACTTCTACCACGGGGTTCGTCGGATGGGCGGTTCTCTTGCCGCCAGAACCCAAGGGATTGATGCTGCGCAGAAGAAAGCGGATGCGCCGGCGGTTTTGGTGGTCCACTTGTCCGAGGACAGTTCGACCTCGCCGGCCGTGCGAGCTCTTTTGGAGAACATTTTGGAACGGGTGAGCCGAGAAAATCCAGTGCCTTTTTCTGTCCTCGTTCTTCGAGACGATGAAGGGCAGTCGGAGATGGCTTTTGCGGATTCCCTTGCGGCTCGTCTTCAGAAGGATTTTCCGGACGCTGCGGGAAAAGACGTCGCCTTTCGGGCCATTCAAGCCCCTGGGTTTCTTGAAGTGGTGGAGGCTCGGAAATTCCGGTCGGAGGGTGTCATCAGTCTGAACGGAGTTCTCCAATGGGTCAAGACCCAATGGACCTCAACGGGCTGGGTGGATGTTTTTACCCAAAACGCGAACGATTTTCGTCTGGATGGGGAAGAATCTCTTGCCTGGGCTCTTTACGAAAACAGCGTTCTGGTTTCCCAGTGGATGGAAGCTGAAATAGCCAAACGTCGAATCCAAGAGTTTATCCAGCGGAACGCCTAATTCGCTACAATAGATAAAACTTTGAAGGAAGGAGCCCCATGACCACATACACTATTAGTTTGATCCCGGGGGATGGAACGGGACCTGAAATTTCCACTACGGTTCAAAAGGTTTTGGAAGCCACAGGGGTTAAAATCGCCTGGGACGTGGTGGAGGCGGGCGCTGATGTGGTGGAAAAATACGGGACGCCCCTGCCGGAAAACGTGTTGACGTCCATCCGCAAAAACAAGATCGCCCTGAAAGGGCCCCTGACGACGCCGATTGGAACGGGGTTTCGGTCTGTCAACGTGGCCCTTCGCAAAGAGTTGGACCTCTTTGCCTGTTTGCGGCCGTGCAAGTCGTATGCGGGGGTGCGCTCACGATTTCAGAACATTGACCTGGTGGTGGTTCGGGAGAACACCGAGGATCTCTACGCGGGGGTGGAATACGCGGCCCAATCCAAAGAAGCCCTGGAAATTATCGGGTGGGCTAAGGGAAAAATTTTTCCAGACGCCGCGATTTCGATCAAACCCATTTCCCGTACCGGATCCGAACGAATCATGGAATACGCTTTTGATTACGCGGTCAAAAACAAGCGCCGAAAAGTGACCGCCGTTACAAAGGCGAATATCATGAAGTTCACGGACGGTCTTTTCTTTGACGTGGCCCGGGAAGTGGCCAAACGGTATGAGGGAAAAATTGTTTATGAGGAACGCTTGATCGATAACATGTGCATGCAGTTGGTTCAAAAGCCGGAGTTATACGATGTGATCGCTTTGCCCAACCTGTATGGGGATATCCTTTCGGATTTATGCGCGGGGCTCATCGGTGGGTTGGGGATTGCTCCGGGGGCGAATATGGGGAAAGGCATTGCTCTTTTTGAAGCGGTGCATGGGTCCGCCCCGAAGTATAAAGGGTTGAATAAAGTGAACCCGACCGCGGTGCTCCTTTCGTCCGTCCTGATGTTGGAATACATCGGGGAAAAAGAGGCCTCTGAAAAGTTAGAAGCGGCGATTTCTTCTGTGATTGCGGAAGGGAAGGATGTGACCTACGACTTGAAACCACGCCCCGATGACCCCTCAGCGGTGGGGACGAAAGAGATGGGCGACGCCATTATCAAAAAAATGAGGAGTGCCCGGTGAAAAGAGAATTGTCCTGTGTGATCGTTAAGCCGGATGGGGTGGGCAAGTCGGTGGTCGGGAAGATTTTGGATCGGTTGGAAGGGGAGGGGTTTCGTCTGTTGGCGGCCCGCCTGATTCGCCCCTCGGCTGAAAAAATGGGGGAATTTTACGCGGAACATAAAGGGAAACCGTTTTACTCAGGCCTCCTTCAGTTTATGACGTCGGGGCCAGTGGTGGTGACCGCGTGGGAAGGGGACGCCGTGATTCCACGGGTTCGCGCGCTGATCGGTTCCACCAACCCGAAAGACGCCGCTTTAGGAACGTTTCGTGCCCAATGGGGCACAGACAACCGTCGGAACCTTGTTCACGCTTCGGATTCCCCAGCGTCGGGGGAACGGGAAACTGCCTTCTTCTTTACGCCTGAAGAACTAGCGCCCTACGATCCCAACCGGTGGTCCGGCTCGGAATACGCTCCTCCCGTTCCGACTTAACCGGGAGGCTCGGGTCGATGGGGTTGAGGATCAGACGGAAACCACTTGAATTTTTGGGTCAAGCATTCGTTGCAAAAGGTTTTGGATGGCGTGGAGAGTCCCCGCCGAGGCGCTGGGGCAACTGCCACAGGCCCCCTGGTAGTGAACCGAGAGGACCCCATCTTGGTACGCCAAGACTTCAAGGCCACCCCCATCGCCCGCGAGCGCGGGACGAACGTTTTCATCAATAATTTGTTCTATTTTGGAAAGCATTTCGTCATTGTTGGTGGGATCGTTGACCGGAGGAGGGGCGACCACTTCAACGGCTTTTCCGTGGAGTTCGATGGCGGCTCGGAGTTTGGGTTCTAATTCGGTCCATCCGACGTTGGGAAACTTCGTGACGGTGACGAAACGGTCCAAAACGAACACCGAGGCGACGGGGCCGGAAGCGAAAAGGGCTTTGCCGAGATCGTCGTTCGTGGCGTCTGTGGCGTTTTCAAAGGATTTCGCGCCCCGTTCGACCAGTCTTCCATCGGTAATAAACTTTACGGCGTCCGGATTGGGTGTGCCTTGAACTTCGATCACTTTAACCATGGGTTCCTCCTTGAAAATCAGTCTTCATTATACCAATGGGGAACCCGGCCGTCCATGTTCCTGGCGGGGGGGCGTCATCACAGGTGTTCCGCTTCACAATAAAGGAGGGTGTCATGAGCGAATCCGAGTCGGGCGTGTTGGAAGATTTGGTTGGGAAGCCGGAACTGTTGAGTGGTTTGGTGGCGTATCAGTCGGGCTCAATCGTGAGCCGCCGGGTGATTCATCGGGAAACAGGGAACATCACGTTGTTTGCTTTTGACCAGGGGCAAGAACTGACCGAACACACGTCTCCCTTCAACGCGCTGATTTATGTCGTTGATGGAGACGCGGAAATTTCGATTTCCCGGAAGCCTCTTTCTGTGAAAACTGGAGAAATAATTCTTCTTCCCGCGAACGTTCCCCACGCGGTCAAGGCGGTTCGTCCGTTTAAAATGCTTCTGATGATGATCCGCTCCTGACATGGATTGAGGTGGCACAAAATAAATTTTTCTCTTGACAGAGCGCGTTGTGCATGTATAATGACGTCCGCTCCGTTCCGGGGCTCTTGTGTTTGTTCGTCTCCCCATGTGATGTTTAAAAAGAGGATGGAGGGGGGACTTCCCGGTGCTTTTTTTTCAAGAACGCGCTGGGATCACCGTTCCGGAACGCCGGCCTAAAACCCTTTGAGTCCATTCAAGACCCATTCTGATTTGTTTCGAAATCGGCAAACGATCCCTGAACGGGAACGCCGGGCGAAATCCTGTTCCGTTCAGAAGCGTTTAATCCCCTGAAGGAGTCCTCCATGGACCAGCATCCCCACCCGCCTCACATTCCAAACCCCGCACCCCAACCCACGCCGCCCGCCCCTCCGGTAGCGAATGGCGCAACATCGACGCACGCGAAAATTTCAAAGGCGGCTCTGTTGTCCCGCGCTCCCATGGGGGAGTTGATGAAGTTGGCCTCGGACCTGAAGGTTTCCGTTGCGGGAATGCGACGCCAGGAAATTATTGCGCGGGTGTTGGAAGCGCAGGCTCGCGAATCCGGGGAACTGGTGCGGCAAGGGGTGTTGGAGATTTTGCAAGACGGATTCGGTTTTCTACGAAGCCCCGATTACAATTATCTGTCAGGCCCGGATGACATCTACATCAGTCCGTCGCAAATCAAACGGTTCGCGCTGAGGAAGGGCGACACGGTGGCGGGGCAAGTCCGCCCACCGAAAGATCAAGAACGCTTCTTTGCTTTGCTCCAAGTGCACACCATCAACGGGGATCCGGTGGACAAAGCCATGCGTCGGGATCTGTTTGATAATTTAACCCCGCTCTATCCTCAAAGTCGATTGAACCTGGAAACGAAGAAAGATGAAATCAACACGCGTGTTTTGAACTTGGTGGCCCCGATCGGTAAAGGGCAGCGCGGCTTGATCGTGGCGGCCCCCCGAACCGGGAAAACAATCTTCCTTCAAAAAATAGCGAACGCTATTTCTGAAAATCATCCGGAAGCCGACCTCATCGTGTTGTTGATCGATGAGCGGCCCGAAGAAGTGACCGATATGCAACGATCGGTGAAGGGAGAAGTCATTAGTTCCACGTTCGATGAGCCCGCGGACCGGCATGTGCAGGTGGCCGAAATGGTGATCGAAAAGGCCAAACGCCAAACCGAATGCGGGAAAGACGTGGTTATCTTGCTGGACTCGATCACTCGCTTGGCGCGCGCCTACAACACGGTGACGCCTTCTTCGGGGCGTGTTTTATCGGGCGGCTTGGATTCCAACGCCCTTCAACGGCCCAAACGGTTTTTCGGTGCCGCCCGCAACATCGAAGAGGGAGGCAGTTTGACCATCGTGGCCACGGCGCTGGTGGAGACGGGAAGCCGGATGGACGACGTGATTTTTGAAGAGTTCAAAGGGACCGGAAATATGGAAGTTTATTTGGACCGGAAACTGGCGGACCGGCGGGTATTCCCCGCGATCGATATGCACCGGTCGGGGACGCGGAAAGAGGAATTGTTGTTGACTCAGGACGAACTGAATAAAGTGTGGATCCTTCGCAAAGTTCTTTCGACCATGACCCCTGTGGACGCCATGGAACTGTTGATCGAAAAGGTTTCGGCCACGAAGTCCAACAAGGATTTCCTGCGCGCCATGGAAGTTTCCAGTATCAGCAAAAAATAATCCCATTGAAATTTCGTCCCATCCCGCTTATCCTGGATCGTGTGAAAAGGCCGACAGATCTCTTGTTCCTGGTGATCCTCTTGGCGACGGTGCTGGTGGGGACGCTGGCCCCGGTCGGGGGGGCCTCATTTCAATTCGGTGTCGGGGGGGGGATGCCACGTTTTTCGGAGTCGCTCCTCCTGACGGTTGGGGGCGATGCCCCAGGACCATCGCCGGAACTGTTTCACGAGTTAGGGAAAATTAATCGGGTGGTGGTGGGGCGTTACGCCATTCGCCCCAAAGACACCTTGCTTTCTGTTTCATCCACTTTTGGTTCGGCTCCGGATTACATCCGAAGCACCAATCGGTTAAGTTCTGTCCAATTGGTCCCCGGTAAAACGCTTGTTGTTCACAACGGGCGCGGGATGCTTTATCAGGTTCGTGAACGGAGCGGCCGGTCGGAATCCATCCAAGAAATCGCAAAGAAATACAATCTTTCCCCTGTCGGTTTGGCCCAAGCCAATCGACTTCCTGGCGTCGCGTTGTCTTCCCCCGAATGGTTGGAGGCGGGCCGCGTCCTGTTTTTGCCAACGGTCCGGTTGCGTTTCACCGATTACTTGATGCCGGTGGCCTGGGCCCGGGGACAACGGATGATTTCATCGGGGTATGGGTATCGGCGCCATCCCGTGTTGCGGGTTCGACGGTTTCACCAGGGGCTCGATATGCCTCGCCCCGCGGGGTCTCCCGTTCGCGCCGCGCGGGATGGAACCGTGATTTTTGCGGGGTGGCGTGGAGCGTTCGGGCGGCTGGTCATTATTAAGCATGAAGGAGGCCTGCGGACGTGGTACGGCCATTTGTCCTCTATCCATGTGGAACCCGGGCAGCGCGTGGCCAAAGGGGCTTTCATCGGACGCGTGGGAAGTTCCGGTTTGGCGACCGGGCCCCACCTCCATTTTGAAGTTCGAGATCGGTTTGGGAACGCGTTGAACCCCAAAAAGTTCTTATTTTAAGGTAGAATGGTCATCAAAATCTGAGGCCCCGGATGGGCGTCTCGCCCAATCCGGTTTTTTATTGCTCAAGCGAGGTTCATATGAAAGAAGGCATACACCCCACGTATCAACAGGTTCCAGTGACCTGCGCCTGCGGGAGCACCTGGGTGACGGGATCAACGGCGAAAGAAATCCGCCTGGAAATTTGTTCAAATTGTCACCCCTTTTACACGGGTCGTCAAAAACTGATGGACACCGCGGGTCGTGTGGAACGATTTGAAAAACGTTTTGCGGAGACCGGTGGAAAAACGGTAGCCCGCAAACCCGTTATTCGAAAAGCGGCACCCCCGGTCAAGTCCGCGGCCAAAAAAGCCGCGAAGGTGTTGACCAGCACTCCTAAGCCTGGCACCAAACTCAAAACGGACAAACCCGCCCGAGGTGCCAAAACTGAAAAAGCGCCCGCGAAAGCTTAGCGCTTCGCTTTCCTCTCGAACGCCCCCGGCAACGGGGGCGTTCGTTTTATAGGCTCCCATGAATCCTAAATTCGAAGAAATCGAAACACGTCACCAATTCGTTCAGAATCGGTTGGCGGACCCGTCTCTTCAAGGGACGTCGGAGTTTCATGAGCTTGCGCGGGAATACAAGCGGTTGGCTCCCGCGGTTCTCAAAGTTCAAAAACTTCGGCAAACCCGTGCCGAACTTCTCCAAGCGGAAGGGCTCTTGGTTTCATCAGAACCAGATCTTCGTGCCCTGGCGGAGGAAGAAGTTCGAGTTCTTCGGGAACAGTCGGATGGTTTGTCCCAGGAACTGGAGGAGTTTTTAATCCCCAAGGATCCGCGAGACGACCGGGACGTGATCATCGAAATTCGGGCAGGGACAGGTGGGGATGAGGCGGCTCTTTTTGCCGGGGATTTGTTCCGAATGTACTCCCGTTACGGTGTTGAACTCGGGTTTACGGTGGAACCCTACACCTCATCTCCCTCGGGTTTGGGCGGGTTTAAGGAAATTGTTTTCAGCGTGAAGGGCTTGGGCGCTTACTTTCGTTTTAAACATGAGAGCGGGGTGCACCGTGTCCAGCGGGTTCCGGCGACGGAAGCTTCCGGCCGCATCCACACCTCAACGGCCACTGTGGCGGTTTTGCCGGAAGCCGACGAAGTGGAAGTGTCCATCAATCCCGCGGACCTTCGCATTGACACGTACCGGGCGTCCGGCGCCGGGGGCCAGCACGTGAACAAAACCGAATCGGCGATTCGATTGACTCATCTTCCGACCGGGATCGTGGTGGCGTGCCAAGAAGAGCGGAGCCAAGTCAAAAACCGGGCCCGGGCGTTTTCCATGTTGCGGGCTAAAATTCAACAAGCGGCTCAAGATCGATTGGACAACGAACGTCGGGATCTTCGTCGGAGTCAAGTGGGGACCGGGGAACGTACCGAGAAAATCCGCACGTACAATTTTCCCCAAGACCGTGTGACGGATCATCGAATCAACCAAAACTTTCACAACTTGCCCGGGATTTTGGAAGGGAACATGAACGCGATTCACGCGGCTCTCGCGGCCGCTGAAAAATCGGATCGGCTCGCCCAGGCCCAGGCGTGATCACGGGGACTCGGACTCTCCCTGTTGGTGTGGCCGAGGCTTTGGCGGTCGCCCAAGAAACGCTGGAACAAGCGGGGGTTTCCAACGCCGCGATGGAAGGAAAAGAAATGGTGGCCCGTGCCTTGGGTCTTTCCCCAAAAAGCATTGAGTGGGAAAGAGACCGGAGGTGGGAACCCTCGGCTCAACTCTTATTGAGTTCCCTTCTCCTCCGCCGGTGTTCGGGTTTCCCTCTTGCCTATCTCTTGGGGGAGTGGGATTTCCTTGATTTTACGTTAACGCTCACAAGGGATGTGTTGATTCCTCGGCCGGAAACGGAGGAGCTTTTTGACCTTGTCCGGGAAACCGGGGAGGCTCCCCGTTCCGTTGTCGATGTGGGAACCGGTTCCGGCGGGTTGGCTTTGGCCATGGCCCGGTATTGGCCCGAGGTTCGTGTGACCGCCCTCGATCTTTCCCCGGCGGCGTTAGCGGTGGCGCGTTGGAACGCCCGTCGGTATGGGTTGGAAGCGAAGATTGAATTCCGACGATCCGATCTCTTGGAGGGCATCGCTGATACACCCGTGGACCGGATCGTTGCCAATTTGCCCTATATCCCGACGCCGGATTTGGAGGATTTATCTCCTGAAGTTCGAAAAGAACCTCGGTTGGCCTTGGACGGAGGCCCCGACGGTTTGACATTAATTCGGCGGTTGGTTCCACAATCGGTTCGGGCGTTACGGCCTGGGGGGCGTCTTTATCTGGAAGTGGGCATCGGCCAAGCGGCTGTGGTGGCCCGCCTTCTGAGCGGGACAGGTTTTTCAAATGTGGCCATCTTTCAAGATTTTGCCGGGAAAGACCGTTTTGTGAGGGGCGAGCGATGATTCGATTGGATGCCTTTGTCATCAAAGGGGGGCGGCGGCTCGCCGGGAGCGTCCGTATCTCGGGGTCAAAAAACGCGGCCCTTCCCTGTTTATTCGCAACCCTTTTGACGGACGAAGAATGTGTGTTGGACAACGTGCCCGATCTCCAGGATATTCAGACCGCGGTGCGATTGTTGGAACGGTTGGGGAAAAAAGTGGTCTTTCGATCCGGGCGGGTGACGGTTCACAAGCGTGGCGCGCTTCGTGCCCAAGCGCCTTACGATTTGGTCCGGCGGATGAGGGCCAGCGCCGTGGTGATGGGGCCTCTGTTGGCTCGGTTGGGGAAAGCCGATGTCTCTCTTCCTGGCGGTTGCGCCATTGGGGCCCGTCCGATTAATTTTCATCTCAAAGCTTTTGAACGAATGGGCGCTCGTATTTCGGTTCACGAAGGATACATTTCCGCGGTGGGCCGCTTAAAAGGGGGACGGATCAAATTTCCCATGGCCAGTGTGGGGGCCACCGAGAACGTTCTCATGGCGGCGTCCCTCGCCACGGGGCGAACGGTGATTGAAAACGCCGCGCGTGAACCCGAGATTGTGGACCTCGCGAACCTCTTGTCCTCCATGGGAGCGAAGATAACAGGAGCGGGATCGAACCGCGTGGTGGTGGAGGGGGTGCGTGTTCTTCACGGGGCGCACCACCGGGTGATTCCCGATCGGATCGAGGCGGGGACTTTTCTTGTGGCCGCCGCCATGACGCGGGGGAAGATTCTCTTGACGGAGGTGGAGCCGGCCCATTTGAAGACGGTGCTGGACGCCCTACGCCGGACGGGCCTCCGTTTGACCGTGGGGGATGGAACGGTGGAGGCGGTTTGGGTGCGACCGCTCAAACCTGTTTCGGTTAAAACCCGGGTTTACCCCGGGTTCCCGACCGACATGCAGGCCCAATGGATGGCGCTCATGGCCGTGACGGCCGGGCGAAGCGTGATTGAAGAAGACATTTTTGAAAACCGGTTTCTTCACGCGCAGGAACTCTTGCGAATGAGCGCGCGAATCGAAACCCGGGGCCACCGCGCTCAGGTGGAAGGCGTGGCCCGCCTTTCCGGGTGTCCCTTGATGGTGTCGGATTTGCGGGCGGGTGCGGCGTTGGTTTTGGCGGGTCTGGTGGCCCGAGGAACGACCAAGATTCTCCGGGTGTATCATTTGGATCGGGGATACGAAAAACTTGAATGTAAACTTCGCGCCTTAGGCGCGGACATTCGGCGGGTCCCTCAATAATGGAAAAATACAAAACAGGGTCTCTCCTCTTGGGAGGCGTTCTGGTCTCAATGATTTCTTGGGGAAATGGGTTTTCCCTTCGTGCCCAAGATCCGGCCGAGGGGCTTTCCGCCCCGATGGTGTCCCTCTCTGCGGAATCCGGTGAGGGAGACGTCGGTGTATCTCCTGGACCGGCCACCACGGGGGAGAAACCGGTGTGGCGTGTTCGGGCGGAGCGGTTGTTCGAAGAAGGGATTGAGGCCGAATCGGCCGGGAAGACCCGCTTGGCCCGTAAAAAATATGGCAAGGTGTTGAAACTTATTTCGGGTGGCGTAGACGATGAGACGCTCGTTTCTCTTCGTCCTGAAATTGCCAGTCTGTTGTTTCCCGCTGGGGGAGATTCCCTTCTCCCCTCTGGGGATTTCCTCTCCGATGGGGAGGAGGTTCAATCGATGGTTTCCGAAGCGGATTCTTCTGTCGAATTGTCTCCGATCGTGTCCACGCGAACCTACGCCATGACCATCGACCCTGAAGATCCCTTGGTGGAGAAGTATGTGGCGCTTTACACCGGTCGCTTGCGTGATCGGACCCAGGCGGCTTTCGATCGGATGGGACTTTACCATGATTTTATTTCGCAGGCCATCACGGAAGAAAAAATGCCCCGATCGTTGATCTATCTTCCTGTTGTGGAAAGCGAATACCTCCCTTTCGCTGTTTCCCGGGCGGGGGCGGTGGGCATGTGGCAGTTCATGAGTGGGACCGCGAAATACGCGGGACTTAAAATAAACTATTGGGTGGACGAACGGCGTGACCCAGAAAAATCCACCCGGGCCGCGCTTCGGACGTTGAAAAGCTTGTACGACTGGTTTGACGATTGGCATTTGGCGTTGGCGGCCTACAACCGGGGAATGTATGGAATTCAGCGGGATCTGGAATTTACTCGCTCCACAGATTTTTCTTTATTATCAAAACGCCAAGGCATCCCCCGGGAAACGGAACAATACGTTCCCAAATTGATGGCCCTTGTTCTTATCGGGGATAACGCGGAGAAGTATGGCCTTCGGCCGCCTCGTCCCACGCGCCTTCCCCCGCCCGATGTGGTTCTGTTGGAACGTCCCCTGGATTTGAAAGTGGCTGCGGCTTGTGCAGGTGTTTCCGAAAGTGTGATACGAGAACTAAACCCCTCGGTTCGCTTATGGGTGACGCCGAACAATGAACCAAACTTTAAACTGCGAATTCCGGCGGGGACGGAAAAGAAGTTTAGGGCCGCCTTGGCTCAAGTAAAAGATTGGACCCCCTCCCCTGGGTTTGTGCGCTACAAGGTTCAGCGCGGAGATTTTTTGGGCCGGATCGCGAAACGTTATCGAACCACCGCGTCGGCCATTCAGCGTGAAAACAAGATTCCTAATCCCAACCGTCTTCGCCCGGGGCAAACCCTGGTGATCCGGCCGGGTCGAGGATTTAAAGGAGAGTAATCCATATGGAGAACCCGCTTGTGTTTGGAACAGATGGGTGGAGAGGGGAGATCGCTCATGATTTCACCTTTCAGAATGTTCGGCGAGTGTCTTTGGCGTTGGCGCGGGTTCTCAAGCCCCGTTCGACTGTTGCGGTAGGATTCGATTTCCGATTTCTTTCGGAAGAATTTGCTCGCGAAGCGGCCGGGGTTTTGGCCGCCCACGGCCATCGCGTGTGGGTGGTGAAAGAAGCCACCACGAGCCCGGCGTTATCCTTTTCCCTTAAACGCCTCTCCGCGGCGGCGGGGGTTATGATCACCGCGAGCCACAACCCGCCCTCCTATAACGGATTTAAAATAAAAGTTCCCCCGGGTCGTTCCGCCGATCCCACCTTCACGGCCCAGGTGGAAGGGATGATTGAAGCGGAGATCCCTCCGTCAAACCTTGGGGCCAAAGTGGATTCATTTTCGCCCAACGAGGGGTATGTGAAAGCTCTTCTGTCCCGCTTGGAACTCAAGTGGTGGCGGGAAAAAAAGACACCTCTTGCCGTGGACGCCATGCATGGATCGGGTGGACCCGTTTGGGAGGAAATCTTTCGCCATCTGAAACTCAAGGGAGAAATCGTTCGTGGACAACGGGACCCTCTTTTCGGTGGGATTCCCCCGGAACCGATTGAACCCCATTTGGCGCCCTTGGTGGAGGCTGTTCGACGCACCAAAGCCGTTATCGGGGTGGGTGTGGATGGCGACGCCGATCGATTGGGTGTGATCGATGACACGGGAGCCTATCTTCCTCCCCACACGGTCTTTCCGCTTCTTTTTAGACATTTGGTTCAAAACCGTCGGCTGAAGGGACCACTGGTTCAGGCCACTTCAATGGGGTATCTTTCGGAACGGATGGCGAAAACGTGGGGGGTTCCTGTGACCCACGTGCCCGTGGGGTATAAGCATGTGGCGGATGAAATGGCTCGATGTAAAACATTGTTGGGGGGGGAAGAATCCGGGGGCTATGGGGTCGGTGTGTGGGGGTTAGAGCGGGACGGAATTCTTTCGGGGCTACTGCTGATGGAATTGGTATTGGCTGAAGGGAAACCCTTATCGGTCCTACGACAAGAAATGTACAAGGAGTTTGGTGTTTCGGATTACCAGCGGGTGGATCTTCCCCTTCGGACCCCCATTCCCGATCGGGCCGCCTGGGAAAAAGCCGTGGCCCAACGGGTCCCGGAAAAACTGACTGGGAAAGTTGTCCGCCAAAAGAAAAGCGGAGATGGTTTGAAAATTATCCTTGAGGATGGGTCCTGGTTGTTACTGCGGCCCAGCGGGACAGAACCCCTGCTTCGGACCTACGCGGAGACTCCGGACCCGGTGACCACCGCCCAACTTCTCCGCAAGGCCCAGGAATGGGCGGGTACTAAAATCGGAACACCGTAGTTTTTGTGCTCGTTAGCCGCTGAGGGCCCATGCGACCGTTCCCTCCTGATCAGCCCTGTGGGCTGGTCAGGAGGGAAGATTGCCCCATCTTTTTTATGTCCCGCTGTAAGTAATACCTATTTTCTAAGTTCGCTCAAAAAATCCCTTGAATTATTTTCCTATTGGCTTATACTAATACGGCACGAAAGCTGTCCGGGGAACGGTGTATTCCTAAGAGCAGGGTTCCCCAGCCCTCCGCATTCACTGGAGGGCCGCGCTCTTTTGTTGTTGAGGAGAGTCCCCTTGTGTGAAATTTTTTTGGAGTCAGAGGCTGCCGCATGTCCTTAACGGAACCACAACCCCTGTTGTTTTTTTTCCCGGGGGCACGATCGTCTCGGGTTCAGTTGGTTTCCCTCCTGATGGGCCCGGTGGGGCTTCCTCTTTTTGGCGGGGCCATTCTTTGGGCCATGATCAAAGGTCCCTACGCCGCCACTGAATTGTTTCCTCTATTCCTCGCGCTGGAGTTTTTTCTCTATTTGGGGGGGGGCTTGGGTTGGGCTTTTGGCGGAGCGCTCTTGGCCAGTTCGGTGGCTCTGGGGGGATTCTTTTTTTCTTTAACTCCGTGGGCCCGCGTTCTTTACCCCATGCATGGACTCTTGGTGTGGGTCGTTTTCTGGGTTCTCGGGGCGTTTGACCGTCAGCGGGAAGTCACTTGGAACCGATTCCAAGAAGAATGGGATGGACTCGAACTGGATTTGTCACGACTCCAATCCAATGTGGAAAACGCGAAAACGGTTATTGAGGACAGTCACGCCCGAATCAATGCGTTTGACCGCCTGCAGCTCTTTACCGATGATTTGGTGGGACCTTACCATCGGGACGAGCTGCTTCAACGTGTGCAGGCCGGTTTGGGGGCCATGTTTCCTAAAGCGCGTGTGGGGCTCCATCTTTTTCCTAAACCGGATGTCCCCGATCCCACCGATGAATGGGGAATGAAGGTGCTTCAATGGGGACAACCACGCCTTCTCTCTTCCCGAACGTCAACAGTCCCCACCTGGGAACCCGGCCTTTTTATTTGCCTTCCTGTGAAAGGGCGGGAAAGTTTTCTGGGATGGATCTCTATGGAATCCAAGCAGCCCCGCCACCCTTTTCATATTCATGACCTTCGCCTGGCTTCCATTGGATCCGACTTGATTTCATTGGCGTTGGGGAACACAGAGCGATTCAGTCAGACAGAAGCTCTGGCCATTTCAGATGAGTTAACCGGTGTCTTTACGCGCGGTTATTTTAATGAGCGATTGTTGGAGGAATTTCGAAAGGCACGCCACAACGGACGCCCTTTTTCCCTGGTGATCCTGGACATCGATCATTTTAAAAAAGTGAACGACGCCCACGGGCATCACATCGGGGATGAGGTGTTGCGGTGGTTGTCCCGGCTGGTGATGGCCCAGGCACGGGAAACCGATTTTGTGGCCCGTTACGGCGGAGAGGAATTTGTGGTGATCATGCCTTCCACGCGTGGTGCCGATGCCCTTCGATTTACGCAGCGATTGGTCAAAACCATTGCGGCGACCCCGTTCCGGTGGGGACAAAAAAGCATCAAAGTCACCCTCTCCGCGGGGGTGGCCACCTTATCCAACGACGTGACCAACGAGGAAGAAATGATCCGTCGCTCCGACGAAGCCCTCTACGCCGCCAAAAGGGGTGGACGCAATCGTGTTCGAGCCTATTCGGTTTGACATCAGTCTGGCTCACGCCTTATTGTTCTGGGGAGTGGTCCCGGTTTTGTGGGGATGCCTCCTTATTCAGAATGGCAAATGCTATCTCACCGCTGTCCTGTTAGCGGGCCTGGCCCTGGCGCACGCCGCCACGCAGTCCCGTGGCGGCGTCGATTTGGTTTTTCACTGGGGTGTTTACGGGGCAGCCATCCTGGTCCCTGTTTTCTTTCGCCGCGCGCAAAGGGCTCTTTCCCGAGAATTTAACCGTCGACAATCAACTCTCCTGGAGCAGAAAGCGAAGGTGTTGCGTGTTCATGAAACGGTATTAAAAGAAAAGGGAGAGTGTCAGGATCGATTGGAACGATTACAAAATCGGTTTGCGCTCGTCCAAGTCATGGCGACGAAACTTGAGGCCGGGGAAATTCTTCAGACGTTGGGTCATATGTGGAAGAAGCGGCCCGGTGTGAAAGGATGTTTGATTTTGCGACGTCAATTGAATGGGAACTGGGGGACTTCGTTTACCGATGGCCATTTTAACGTTCAAGACTGGGTTCGCGTCTTGGCGTCCCACCCTTCCCTGGCTCGATCCCGGAACATCCGTCGCTATTCCGCCCCCAGCCGGCAATTGAGTTTGCCGGGTCAGCCTTTTGGATCGACCTGTCTTCTGATCCCTTTCACGTGGGATAAAGATATATTGGCTTTGGGCCTACTGGAAGTGGATCCCGTTCACCTGGAAGAAAGTCTGGACGGCTACAATATCGAAAGAAAATTGGTGTCCATTGGCCTTCGCCGGGCCGATCTCTATGATCTGATGACCGAACGGAGCCGGTTTGACGCTCTGACGGGGGCGTTTCTGCGCCGGAGTTTGATGGAGCGCTTGGAAGATGGGTTGCGAAAGTCGCACCGCTACAACACGCCCCTCTTTTTTGCTTTACTGGACATAGACAGTTTTAAATCAATGAACGATCGATGGGGTCATTTGACGGGAGACAAGATTTTGGTCTCTTTGGCGAACGGCGTCCGAAAATTGGCACATCCGGGGATTACCTTGGGCCGTTTTGGGGGCGACGAGTTTGCTTTAATCTTTGAAATGGACTCCTCCCAAGAGGTGGTTGCCTGGTTTGAACGACTGCGACAGTTTTTCTCTGAAAATCCCCCATGGGATCGAGAGACTGTCCTTCCTTTTACAATAAGCGTGGGTGTCAGCGCGTATTTACCCGAACGTCCGCCGGTCTCGGAATTGATGGCCCAGGCAGATCATGCCTTGTATCAGGCGAAACGTGCGGGTCGTGACCGTGTGATGTTTTGGCAGGCTCCAGGAACGACGGCTGTCCAAGGGAAAAAATAATTCATGGCGCGATTGTCTCTGCAAAACGTTTCGAAGTGGTATGGATTGATCCCCGCTGTCCAAAACGTCTCGCTTGACGTGGAGGATCGGGAACTTTTCGTTCTGGTGGGCCCCTCCGGATGTGGAAAAACGAGTCTCCTTCGTCTGATCGCGGGGTTGGAAGATGTGTCCGATGGGAAAATTCTGATCGACAAGAGGGTTGTGAACCACGACCTCCCCAAATCAAGAAATATTTCCATGGTGTTTCAGAACTACGCGCTCTACCCCCATATGACGGTGATGGAGAACATGTCGTTCGGTTTGCGCATTCGGGGTTATTCGGATGAGGAAATCCAGTCTCGGGTGCGTCAAGCGGCGGAAGTATTGGATTTACTCCCGCTCTTGCATCGGAAGCCCAACGAAATCTCAGGGGGGCAACGTCAGCGGGTGGCCGTGGGGCGGGCCATCGTAAGAAAACCGAAGGTGTTTCTTTTCGATGAACCTTTTTCGAATCTCGACGCGAAAATGCGAGGAGAAACCCGGGGGGAATTGCTTCGTCTTCATCAACGGCTCCAGACCACCATGGTGTATGTGACCCACGACCAAGTGGAGGCCATGACCTTGGGGGACCGGATCGCTGTTTTAAAAGACGGGGCGGTTCAACAGGTGGGCAAACCCATCGATCTCTACCGGCGACCAAAAAATCGATTTGTGGCGGAATTTATTGGCAGTCCTCCCATGAATTTCTTCAACGTCACGGTGTTGGATCGGGGGGACAGTGTGTGGTTGGACCAAGGGCACTTTCAATTGAAACTCCCGCCCCGTTATCAACGGGTGGGGTTTTTAAAGGATGGGGTGGAGTTGCTCCTGGGGGTTCGCCCGGAAGATATTCACGACCGACTTTTTCAAACGGGCGCCGTCACGGAAGGGAACACCGTCATCGCCATGGTGCAACTGATTGAACCGGTGGGCGCCGAAACCCATGTTCATTTGGAAGCCGGGGGAACTCGGTTTATCGCACGCGTTCGTCCGGACAATCCTTTGGAAATGAACCAGCCCATGGAATTAATCTTTGACCTGGAAAAAATAAACCTTTTTTCAAAGGATGGGAAAGAGCGGTTGTCTTTGGAAGCGTAGAGGGACGTGCCGGTGTGCGGGGAAGGAAAGAAAATCAAATTTGCCGGAGGGGGGACTTGCCTTCCGGATTCGCGGCTTTCCTACCCCCGCCGCGAACCCTCCAGGCCTGCCCGATCACTGACGGGCCCACAAGGTGGGCCCTTTTCCTCCCATCTAGGTCGGCGTGACCGGGCGTTCAAGTCACCCCTCCTTTGTCAGGAAGGAAAAAAGATCAAATTTGCCGGAGGGGGGACTTGAACCCCCACGCCGCCTAAGCGACTTGAGATTTTGAGTCTCACGCGTCTGCCATTTCGCCACCCCGGCTTGGGATGACATTATGGCTCTTTATCGACGGGGTCGTCAACGTCCAGTGTGGGGCGGATGGGTTTTTCTAAAAATATTCCCCTTGCGGGAAATCCAAATCGGAGTCACAATCTAAATATGAAGAAGGGTGTAATGTTTTTACTCGGGTTTTTCCTGTTCGGTGTATTTGCGTTGCCGGGAAAGGTTTGCCCGAACGCTCACGATCGGGTGGTGCGCGATCCCGTCGAGACGGCGGGTGTACCCGATTGTCACCGCGCCATGCCGGGGAACACCGCGGACGAGGGGACGCCTTGCGAAACGATGGTCTGTTGTCTTGTCCCTGACTTTACCCGGGGGGCCCTGTCCGCGGTTCTCGTGCCCGGACCAGAACTTTCGGGTGTTGTGAGTTTGCCGGTTCGCTCTTCTCTTGACGTTTCCCCACCTCTTTCCAATCGCACTGTTTTTGAAGCTCAGGCCCCGCCGGGGCCTCCGGGTCGTTTCTCTCTCAACGCTTCTCCTCGCGGTCCTCCCCTCGCTTAGGCGGGCGGGAACTCTTTTACCATTCCCTTCCCGTCTCATTCCGACCCGCCTCGCGCAAGCGAGGGCGGAACTTGTTTGTTTATGAGAGGGGATATCCATGAAATATTCTGTTCGAATCACACTTTTTGCCCTGTTCAGTTTTTCGGTCGTCGGTCCTTCATCGGTTAGGGGAACCGAGGGGGAGGTTGGGCTTTCTTCCTCCCCCTTGAGTTTGGAGCATGTTCTGGTCGTGGTTCAAAGGGACAATCCGGAGATTAAGGCCGCGCGCGAACGCTGGCGGGCTTTTGCCGCCCGGGTTTCCCAGGCGGCCACGCCGACGAAGCCCCGGGTGGATTTTGAACGGATGGACGCGCCGCGGGGCGACCATGTGTGGACCGACGCGGGCGAAAGAAATCTGGTGATTTCCCAGGAACTCCCCTTCCCCACGACACTCTACTTCATGGGCCAGCGGGCTCGCCAGGAGGCCAAGGCGGCGGAGTCGGCCTTTCATTCGAAGGAACACGATGTCCTTTCCCGGGCCAAGCAAGCCTACGCTCGGCTGTTTCTCTCTCACCACGCCATCGAGATCTTTAAAGAATACGTGAATTTAATGGGACAGTTTTCAAAGGTGGCCGAAGCCAAATACGCGGCGGGGAAAGCGTCTCAGATTGACGCGCTTAAAGCCCAGGTCGAACTATCCAAAATGTTGAATGAACTGGTCACACTTCAACAGGAAAAAGAAATCAACGAAGCCCTATTGAATACATTACTGAACCGCCCCCCCGGATCCCTTTTGGGAAGACCCATTGATCCGGATCCGAGGCCCCTCGCGGTTTCCCTGTCCGAACTGGAGGCTGAGGCGGTAATAGCCCGGCCGGACTTACGGGAGGCGGCTTTTATCGTCGACAAAAGCCGTACCCAAGTGACTTTGAGTCGATCGGATTACCTGCCTGACCTGATGCTCCAATACCGGCAACGAAATAGAGTGAACGGAACCGACAGTCACGACGCCATGGTGGGGGTCACGGTTCCCCTATGGTTTTGGAAGCAAGGGGCCCTGGTGCGGGAGGCTCGCGCCGAACGAGACATGGCACAGGCTGAATATCAGACTCTCAAAAACCAGACACTGTTTGATGTGAAATCTTTTTTGGTGAAAGCTCAGACCGCTCAACGACTGGTGGATTTGTACCAAACGAGTGTGCTGCCCCAGGCCGAGCATGCCTTAAAGATCACGGAAGCCTCTTACCGCGCCGATCGAATGGGTTTCTTGGAACTGTTGGACGCGGTTCGGTCGCTTCTTCAATTTCGTTTAGAACATTACGAGCATTTAGCCCAATTCGAACAGTTTAAGGCCGAACTGGAGCGTGTGGTCGGCGTTCGTGTGGTGACGAAGGAGGCAAGATGATGAAAAAGCACATTTTGATTTCGCTTTCGGGAATCCTTTTGTTGGGGGGGGCGGTATTTTTTACGGCCTGTGGGCGAGGTACCGAAAAAGGAACAAACACGGCGGGATCTTCCCACGCCGCGAAATACCATTGCCCGATGCATCCCACCTATGTTTCGGAACGGGCCGGGGACTGTCCGATTTGCGGGATGCGTTTGGTCCCCATCGAATCGGAGGAAAATCACGCGGCTTCGATTCCTGGGAACCCGACCGGTGTTCAAGAGAAAAGACTTCTTTATTACAGGAACCCCATGGATCCCCGTATCACCTCACCCGTTCCCATGCAGGACGGCATGGGGATGGATTACGTCCCTGTTTATGAAGAGGATGCGGCGGAAATGCGGGAATCGACTGTCCCTGGCCTCGCCCCCATTCGGTTTCCAGCGGAACGGGAACAGTTGATTGGGGTGAAAACGTCCGCAGTGGTGCGCCGGAAAATATCAAAAGTGATTCGGGCCAGTGGTCGAATTGCTTACGATCCGGACCTCTACAGCGCGGTGGTGGAATACCGGGAAGCCTTGAAATCCAAGGTGAACGTTCAAAAAAGTCCCTGGGCGGAGGTGCGGGAAAGGACAGATGGATTGATTTCCGCTTCTGTCTTGAGACTGCGTCAAATGGGTTTGTCGGATTCACAGATCGATCGTCTGGGCCGGGCCAAGCGGGACCCAACGAACTTGCTGCTCGCCACGGAGGGGGGCTCTGTTTGGGTTTACGCGGACGTATTTGAATATGAATCGGGTTTGGTGAAAAGCGGCCAGGAAATGGAAATCACGAGCGTGGCTTTCCCGGGGCGAACGTTTCACGGAAAGATCGTGGCGGTGGACACAATTCTAAACCGTGAAACGCGAACCTTGCGGGCTCGGGGCGAAGTCCCCTCGGCCGGGTTATTGAAACCGGAAATGTATGTGGACGTCAAGATTCCGATACCCTTAGGCCAACGTTTGACGGTCCCGGAAGAAGCGGTGATGCGCACGGGAACCCGCAGTATTGTTTTTGTGCAAACCGGGCCCGGCCGATTTGAACCGCGGGAAGTCGTGGTAGGCCAAGAGGGGAAAGATGCCGTGGAAATTCTATCGGGGATAGAGGAAGGGGAAGCGGTGGTGACCTCGGCCAATTTCCTCATCGATTCGGAATCAAAAATAAAATCCGCCTTGTCTTTGTCCAGCGGTCCTTCCCATTGAGGCCCTCCCATGATTGAAAAAATCATTGAATTTTCGGCACGAAATAAATATTTGGTTTTAATCTTCACCTTGGTGGGGGTTCTTGGGGCCACGTATGCCATGAAGAATGTTCCCCTGGATGCCATCCCAGACCTGTCGGACACCCAAGTCATTGTTTATTCTCGGTGGGACAGAAGTCCTGATATCCTGGAAGACCAGGTGACTTACCCCATTGTGACCGCGCTCTTGGGAGCGCCGAAAGTCAAGTCGGTACGGGGGTTCTCCGATTTCGGCTATTCTTATGTTTACGTCATCTTTGAAGATGGGACGGATGTTTATTGGGCACGAAGTCGGGTTTTGGAATATCTCTCCAAAATCACGTCAGGTCTCCCCGAGGGAGTCAAAACCGAGTTAGGGCCGGACGCCACGGGCGTGGGGTGGGTGTTTCAATACGCGTTGGTGGACAAGACCGGTCAAAACGATCTGGCCGAACTTCGAAGTTTCCAGGATTGGTATTTGCGCTATTGGCTGCAAGCGGTCCCTGGTGTGGCGGAAGTGGCTTCGATCGGCGGGTTTCAGAAACAGTATCAAGTGAACGTGGATCCGAACGCGCTTCAGGCCTACAACGTTCCGCTCATGAAAGTGGTGGATGCCGTTCGTTCGGGGAACAACGACGTGGGGGGGCGCGTGGTGGAGTTTTCTGGTACCGAGTATATGGTGCGCGGACGGGGATACGCCAAAAACAAGGAAGATCTTGAACAAATTGTGGTGGGTCGTGACCGGAATGGCACACCCGTTTTGATCAAACAGATTGCCCGGGTTGAAGTCGGGCCGGAAATGCGACGCGGGGTATCGGACCTGGATGGGGAAGGGGACACGGTGGGCGGGATCGTGGTCATGCGTTATGGGGAGAACGCTCTGAACGTTATTAAACGCGTGAAAGCCAAATTAGAAGAAGTGAACCCTTCTTTGCCGAAGGGTGTTGAGGTGGTGATCACTTACGATCGATCGGATCTCATCCTCCGGGCGATTCAAACGTTGAAAGAAGAATTAACCCTTGAAATGATCATCGTGAGTTTGGTGATCCTTCTCTTTCTGTGGCATATTCCTTCGGCAATTATTCCCATCCTGACCATCCCCATCTCTGTTGTCTTGGCTTTTATCCCCATGTATTTCATGGGACTGACCACGAACATCATGTCCTTGGCGGGGATCGCTATTTCGATTGGGGTATTGGTGGACGGGGCCATTGTGGAGGTGGAAAACGCCTACAAACGTTTGGAAGAATGGATTTCCGGGGGAAGGATTGGCGACTATCATGAGGTGCGCTTAAACGCTCTTAAAGAGGTGGGGCCTTCTGTTTTCTTTTCCCTGTTGGTGATTGCCATTGCCTTCTTGCCGGTCTTCACCTTGGTGGATCAGGAGGGAAGACTTTTTAAACCGTTGGCGTATACCAAGAACCTGGCCATGGGAATTGCCGCTGTATTGGCCATCACTTTGGACCCGGCCCTCCGGATGATGTTCACGCGAATGGATTATTCCCATTTCAAACCCCGGTGGATATCGAACGTATGGAACGCCATCACTGTGGGACGGTATTATCGGGAAGAAAAGCACCCCATCAGCCGGGTCCTCTTTAAAATCTACGAACCTGTGTGTCGGTGGGTTCTTCGGCATCGGGCCGTGACGATCGGGGGGGCGGCCCTTTTGATGTTGAGCACGGTTCCGGTCTATTTGAAATTAGGGTCGGAGTTTATGCCGCCTCTCTTTGAAGAAACGCTCCTTTATATGCCCACCACCCTGCCTGGGATCTCTGTGACGGAAGCGCAAAAACTTTTGCAGGCTCAGGACAAAATCCTTAAAAGTTTTCCTGAAGTGGAACGTGTTTTTGGCAAGGCGGGTCGAGCGGAAACCTCCACGGACCCCGCGCCCTTCTCCATGATGGAAACAACGGTCATGCTGAAACCAATGAATCAATGGCGCGCCAAAGAGCGCTGGTATTCCGATTTCCCTGAATTTCTGAAGACGCCCTTTCGGCACGTTTGGCCCGACCGACTGAGCAAAGAAGAATTGATCGATGATATGGACCGTGCCATGCGGTTTCCGGGAGTGACCAACGCGTGGACCATGCCGATTAAGGGACGAATCGACATGTTAACCACCGGGGTCCGGACACCTATCGGCATTAAAATCTTTGGCGGGGATGTCAAAGAGATAGAGAAAATTGGTGTTCACATTGAGGGGATTCTTAAGGATCTTCCGGGGACGCGAAGCATTTTCGCGGAAAGGACCGCGGGTGGATATTTTCTGGATTTTAAGCTGAAACGGGAACAGTTGGCCCGTTACGGGATTTCCATTGACGAGGCCAATCAGGTGATCTTGACGGCCATTGGTGGGGAGAACGTGACCACCACGGTGGAAGGGCGGGAGCGGTATTCCGTTAACGTGCGTTACGCCCGGGAACTCCGAGATCGTTTGAGCGATCTGAAACGTGTTTTGGTTCCCCTGATGGACGGGGCCCAGGTCCCCTTGGCCCAGTTGGCGGATATCGAATTGGTTTCGGGACCGGGGATGATCCGTGATGAAAATGGAATGCTTTCCGGTTATGTCTATGTGGACTTGGCGGGCCGGGATGTGGGGGGGTATGTGGAGGAAGCCAAAAAAGTGGTGCGCGAAAAGTTGAACCTTCCCACGGGGTATTCCTTGGTTTGGAGCGGGCAGTATGAAAACATGTTGCGGGTGCGGGAACGGTTGAAAGTGGTCATCCCCGTCACGGTGTTCTTGATTTTCCTTTTGCTGTTCATCAACACCCAATCCACGGTGAAAGCCGGTCTGGTGATGTTGGCGGTCCCCTTTTCCCTGGTGGGCGCCGTCTGGTATCTCTGGATTTTGGGATACAACGTGTCCATCGCCGTTTGGGTCGGTATGATCGCGTTGATGGGTTTGGACGCGGAAATGGGGGTCTTCATGCTCCTCTTTCTGGACCTGTCCTACGCGGACGCGGTGAAAAAGGGGGCCATGAAAACCTATAAAGATTTGGAAGAGGCGATCCTTCATGGGGCGGTGAAACGGATCCGGCCCAAAGCCATGACCGTGATGGCTTCCATGATGGGATTGGTCCCCATCATGTGGTCGGCGGGGACAGGGGCGGATATGATGAAACGTGTGGCCGCGCCTATGATTGGTGGACTCGTGACCAGTTTCATCCTGGAACTTTTGGTTTATCCCCCGCTCTATTCCATTTGGAAGTGGCGCTATGAAATGAAACACGGCACGGTGGATGTGTCGAAATTGGCCCGCTCAGAAACACGGGGGCACGGGGCATGATTTTAAAAAACAAGAGGAGGATTGAACCTATGTGGACAAAAAAAGTAAGTATAGTTCTGACCGTGGGAATGATGGTGGGTACGTTGTGGGCGGGATCATCCCAAACCCACCCCGCCCATGGGAATGACCCCGTTTTGCCGGGTGTCCCAACCCTCTCCCCGGGTTATTACACGGCTAAAATCGGGGCGATCACGTGCGGCGGATGTGGCCCGACGATCGAAAAGACAATGCGCCAGGTTCCGGGGATCGGAGCGGCCCAGGTGGACCCGAAGGAGGGAACGGTTCGCTTTGCGGTATTGGTGAACAAAGAAGTTCAGGTGGCCCAACTGCAAGAGGCGTTAAAGGTTTCTGCCGATCAGATGGGGATGGGGGCCGATTACAAATTGACCGACATAAAAAAAATTAAAAAAGGGTCCAAATAAGGAACGCGATGTTTCCCGTCGCGGTATTTTGGATTGGACCTTGTTGGGCGATAAGGGGGAAAGCGTCATGATCGATCCCGTTTGTGGAATGACGGTTCTTGAACCGCCCACGATTGCGACGGAGTGGAACGGAAAACAATTCGGTTTTTGCAATCCGAAATGCCGGGAGAAATTCCTCTCCGATCCCGAGCCCTACAGCGGAGGGAAGGGGAATAAGGCGATCGTTCCGGAGGATCATCGGGACGGGGAATACACCTGTCCCATGGACCCCGAGGTTGTCCAGGTGGGGCCTGGGATCTGTCCCAAATGTGGGATGGCCCTGGAACCCAAAACCATTTCCGTCGCGGAAAAACCAAACCGGGAATTGGAGGACATGACGCGCCGGTTTTGGTGGAGCGCAGGGCTTTCCTTGCCGCTCTTTCTCCTGGAAATGTCGGGTGCAGTGGTCGGGCGGCACGGTGGGTTGACGGGGTGGGCTCAATTCCTTTTGGCCACCCCGGTTGTCCTTTGGGGGGGCGGTCCGTTTTTTGTCCGGGGATGGGCGTCCCTCGTTCGACGGAGCCCCAACATGTTTACGCTCATTGGCTTGGGAACGGGGGTGGCTTACCTCTACAGTATGGTGGCGACATTATTCCCGAATGTGTTCCCAGCGGTGTTTCGGGACGAGGCCGGGCGTGTGGGACTCTACTTCGAAGCCGCCGCGGTGATCGTGACCTTGGTGCTTCTGGGACAGGTCATGGAATTGAGGGCTCGAGATCGAACGTCCGATGCCATTAAGAAATTAATGAATCTGTCTCCCCGAACAGCCCGACGAATTGGGTCAGACGGGCGGGAAGAAGATGTGTCCCTGGCGTCGGTGCAGAAAGGGGACCGGCTTCGGGTGAGGCCGGGGGAGAGTGTTCCGGTGGATGGGGTCGTGGAAGAGGGACGAAGTTCTGTGGATGAGTCCATGATTTCAGGGGAGCCTATTCCCATCGAGAAGGGACCGGGGGATCCGGTTACGGGGGGCACCGTGAACGGAACGGGTGGGCTGGTGGTACGCGCCGAAAAAGTGGGTGCGGAGACGTTACTGTCCCGCATTGTCAAGAGGGTGTCCGACGCCCAACGGACGCGCGCTCCCATTCAAGGGCTGGCGGATAAAGTGTCCGCTGTCTTTGTGCCCAGCGTGGTCGGGGTGGCTTTGATTTCCTTTGTAGTTTGGTCACTTTTCGGACCTGAACCTCGGCTGGCTTACGCGTTGATCTCGGCGGTGGCGGTATTAATTATTGCTTGCCCCTGTGCCTTGGGATTGGCCACGCCCATGTCCATCATGGTGGGTGTCGGCCGGGGCGCCCTGGATGGGGTTTTGATTCGGAGCGCGGAAGCCCTTGAACTGTTGGAGAAAGTGAATGTGGTGGTGGTGGACAAAACAGGAACGTTAACGGAAGGGAAACCCCGCGTGGTCTCCCTCCTCCCGATGGAGGGACGGAATGAGGACTCACTCCTTTCCTTGGCGGCGGGGCTGGAGGTGGGGAGTGAACATCCCTTGGCGGCGGCGATTCTGAAAGCGTCTAAGGGAAAGGGATTGTCCCCTGTGGGGGTGAAAGATTTTTCTTCCCTCACGGGGAAAGGGGTGCGGGGAAAAGTGGATGGTATTGAGGTATCCCTGGGAAACGAGGCCTTGATGGACAGTCAGGGTGTTTCCCTTGAGAGGTGGAGGGATCAGGTTCAACCTCTCCGTGGAAAGGGTCAAACCGTCATGTTCCTCTCGGAAAGAAAGGCGTTGGTGGGAATGATCGGGGTGGCCGACCCGATCAAAGCATCAACGGCCGAAGCCCTGGTCCTTCTTCGTGGGATGAGGGTGAGGGTCATTCTAGCCACGGGCGATAACGAGATCACGGCCCAAGCCGTGGCAAAGGAATTGGGGATCGACGACGTCCGAGCGGGTGTTTTGCCCGAGGAGAAAGCGGAAATTATTAAAGAATTGAAAGGCGAAGGGGCGATCGTGGCCATGGCGGGAGACGGTGTGAATGACGCCCCCGCCTTGGCTTTGGCCCACGTGGGAGTGGCCATGGGGACCGGAACGGACGTGGCCATGGAATCGGCCGGGGTGACGTTGGTGAAAGGCGATTTACGCGGATTGGCGAAGGCGCGCTCTCTTTCTCAGTCGGTGATGCGGAACATACGGCAGAATCTATTCTTCGCATTTTTTTACAATGTTTTGGGAGTGCCCCTTGCGGCGGGGATTCTCTATCCATTCTTTGGTTGGATGTTGTCCCCCATGATCGCGGCCGCGGCCATGAGTTTTAGCTCCGTCTCCGTCATCACCAATGCCCTGAGGTTGAGGAAAATTAAACTTTAAATTTTTGAACAGGATCCCCATCAGAGGGGAATCCATCTGTACACACTATAAGCAACATCCCCTAAACTACGTCCCCTAAACCTAAACCCTAAAATATTTCCTAAAAAAACCTTGCAAAACAGTGATTCAGGGGTTAGGCTTGCTACAGTTGCGGAATTTCACACACTTTGCCGGTGGAGGGCGTAATTGAATTCTTATCGACAGCTTGGACGCTCGATCAACTTTGGTTTGGCCATAGTGGTGCATGAAGGTGGGTGTGACCTTTCCCATGAATAAATCCTTTTTTCAGAATGGGATCCTCTGTCTATCCCTTTTCCTTGGCCTGGTGGGCAAAGGCTTAGCGGTGGATCGGTATGTTTTGGATGTTCCACGGTTTGTTATGGTGGGGGACTCGGAAATCTTTGTCACCGTGACCCCGTTGTCAGAAGGGGAAGTGGATCTTTCCCCTCACGCCATTTCTTTCCTGGGGTTGCCCAGCGGGGTTCGAATTGAGTCCCTGTCAGGGGCCTCTTCCCCCCTCTTTGCCACTGGGGCTACGCGATTCCGAGTTTCCCTGGATTCCACTCTCTCCCCAACACGTATTGTTTGTCGTGTTCAGAAGGTTGGGGACCCTGACGTTCGGGGGACTGGGTTTTTTATTATTGAAAACAGGGTGGACCACTTCCAGATGACTCCCGCGGGAATGACCGCCCCCCAGGTGGGGGTCCCCTTCCCTTTTCAGATTGTGGCCATGGATTCGGCGGGGGCCATCGTTCGGTCTTACAAAAGCCCGGTGGAATTGGTGGCGCTTTTTGGATCCGTCCAGGAGCCTTTCCTGTCGGGAGACCTATTTAACGATGGGGTGGCCTTGGCCGAGGTCCTCTTTAGCGAGGCGGATCCTCCCGGTCGATTAAATCAATTGAAAGTGTCGGCCGCACGGCTTTACCCAGGCCAGCGGGAAAAGGCGACGGGGATTGTTGAATTGACCGTTGGAGCGAAGGCACAATGATTTTCCAAAGGTTCCGGAAAGGCTTTTCCCTCGCCGTAGGAATTGTTGGAATAGCGGCATCTGTTTTAGCCTATGATTCCTACCTAATTAATATCCCCACCAATGTTATGAAAGGGGATCCCGATGTGACGTTCACGGTGACCCCCTATTCCGGAGCCGCCCCCGATTTTACTCCTCACAATGTGTATATCACGCTTCCCACGGGTCTTTCAGAAAGTCCCTTGGCGGATCCTCCGGGGGGGGTGGATTGGTCCTCCGTAGCCACCTGGGGGCTTTTCGCGGGCAACGCCGTGAGCCCAGGAAATACCCCCATCATTGTCACGGAATCTTTTGCGGCCTCGCCCGTGACATCCCAAAAGAATTTTAATCTCCAAAACACTGTCAAAAGTTTTGAAATCGTACCTCCCTCTGGTTTTACGGGGACAGCGGGGGTTCAGTTCCAAATGACGGTCCGGGCCAAGGACGGATTAAACGGGGGGGGAGCCGTGGTTACCGGGTTCAACGACAATATTATCGTTTCGGCTTCCACTGGGGATGTGGTGGTGAACGGCGCAAGCAACATCGTGAGTGGTGGTGATTTCGTGAACGGGGAAGCGGTGGTGAACGTGATGTTGCGTGGAACCGATCCCAATACGCGGACCAACCGGATTTTTGTGACCGCCACAATAAATTACTTCAGTTTGGGGTTGGCGTCTGGTTTTGTTGATGTCAACATCAATCCCGGGGCCTATGACCATGTGACCATGCTCTTCCCGGGAGAAACCTTGACACCGGGGAAAATATTGATTCCCAGCGGGAAAAGTGGATCTGCCAACGCGGCCACCGCAAACTTGGCGGTTCCCAACGTGACGGTTTTTTTAGTTGACCAATTCAACAACCCCATTATCACCCCTCCCTCCGCCGTGACCCTGGCTTTCGAGTCGTTGAGTTATCCAAACGCACCCCGTCCGCCCAACGATTCCGTGCCAGGCCTCAAAATTATTAACACGGGAAACAATGTGGTGGCAAATGGAGAATTTGTTTTTTACATTGCCAATCAAACGCATCAGGTTCGTGTCTATGATTTTGCGGATCCAGGGAAAAATAGTGTGACCAGTGTGTTGGTGAATAGCGGTGCCGCGAATTTGATTGAAGTGTCGGCCGTGCCTAGCCCTCAGGTTCCCGGACAATCGTTCTTGGTGTCTGCCCGGGTGGTGGATGGGACCCCGGCGGCGAACACGGTGACGTCCTACAACGGTGCCGTCTCCATTGCGTTAACCAACTGTTCTGGCACCAATCTGTTGCCCGGGACTCTTGATGGGGATCCTGTGACGGTGGGAGCCCAATCCACGGTGGCGTTCGCTTCCGGGCTCTTCAACGGGGCCGTGGTGGCCTTTCCCCGAGCTAATCCCGTGTGTATTAAATTTGATGATGGGGTCGGTCGGTTTGGCGAGTCCGCTCCCTTCCAAATTATTTATGGAAGTGTGATTAGTTTGCATGTGGTGTTGCCGGGACAAGCGTTCACCCCGGGTCAGTACCCCGGTAACGCTCCCGCGGTACCCACCACCCAGCCGGCGGGGACTTCTATTGCAGCCCAGGTTTTTGTGGTGGATCAAGGGTGGAACGTCATCGACAACGTGACGGGAGGATGGACCGTTGGCCCCGTGGTCCTCAGTTTGGAAAGTGATGCGGGGGTGCCGGGTTACGTGGATCTGAACGGTGGCACACCCAATATGCCGGCCTCGGGGGCCTTTGCCAATGTGACCAACGTCCTTCTTCGTACGGCGTATCCCGCGGGGAATGGTCGCTTGGTGGCCCGCATGTCGGGTCTCACAGGCCGGAGCAACCTTCTGACGGTGAACCCCGGGGCCTACACTCAAGTCGTTTTCGTTTCCCCCGGGGAGACCTTGGCTTCAGGCATTCAAACCGGGATAGAACCGGATGGAAAAACGGGCTTGCCCACCACTCAGGTGGTCAACGTCAATTTCCCTGTTGGGGTTTACCTCACGGACTCCTATTTCAATCCCATTATTAACCCCCCCCTGGCTGGGAGTCTTTGGCCTTCCTTAACCTTTTCTTTGACCTCCCCCTCTGGCGGAGTGGTCACTTTTCCCTTCGCGAACCCGTTTCCCATGACCAGCGGGACTTTTTCCAACCAATTAGGGTTGGGGACGCTGGGGGCGAATATCCTGCGGGTGGTGGACACGAGCCCCGCCCCGAAAAGTGTGAACCAAACCATTGAAGTCACCCCGGGAAATGTGACGCGATTTTTGGTTACACCCAATTCGGGTTCTATCGTCGCCGATAGCATCCCGATTCAAACGGCTGGGGTTCCTTTTAATTTAACATTTAAGGCGTTTGACAGCCTGGGCAACGTGGCCACTAACTTTAGTGGAGCCGTTCAATTAGAGCTTTGGGAAAATGGGTCCCCCCTCTCCTATGGGGGAACGATTTCTCCCTCCAGTGTGAATTTTGTGGCTCACCCCGTAACGGGGGGGGTGGTTCCGGACCAACCCATTACCATCACTTACGCGGGGCAGTCTCTGGGCAATGGGGCCGATAACCTTCAAGTGCGGGCCTTTGTTACTTCACCGACCATGCGTGAGGGATTTAGCGCTTTTTTTAGTGTGAAAGAATTATCGACCTGGTCGGATGTGGTCGTCACCCTGTCGGGGGAAGTTCGTCAACCCGGTTTGGGGGCTCCCTACAAAACGGGATCGGCCGCCACGATCCTTGCGGGGAATTCCTTTGCGGTGACCGTGACGGCGGTGGACAGTTATGGGAACAAAGTGGATCGGGCCGCGGTGGCGGACCTGTCCGTTCCAACCGCAAACGTTTTTTCTAATTTGGGTTCGCCAGCCCAGGTGACCCTGGCTCAGGGGCAAGGGGTAGGGTTCGTCCAGGTGTATACAGCTGGGTCTTCCGTTCTCGTGGCCTCCGTGACGGCCAACGGGTTCAACGATTCTTCCAACGCCACCATTTCCGTGGGGTCTTACGCGGCGAGCACGGGGCGATTGGTGTTATTGGCTCCCGGGGAAACCCTTCTCCCAGGCTCTCCTTCAGCGCCGGGAAAAAACACTGGGGCGATCTCGTCCGTGCAAGCCAATACATCGATGTCCTACGCTGTTTTTGCGTGTGATCGGTATTACAATCGGGATACGACCTATTCCGGAAACAACATCTCGTTGACGTCCAACGATGGGGCCATTGCTCTCTCCAATATTGCCGTGAACAGTGGATCCACCACCGTCTCCAACGTGTTTTTGAAGGGAAACCTACCCAACCCATCGACCGTTCGCGTTACAGGCACCGACCAATCCGATATTTCGAAGACGTCCTATTCCGATGTCCCGGTAACGCCGGGTGCAACGTATGTGGTGACCGTTCCTTCCACGGCAACGGTGGGGGCGCTCTTTTCAATGACGGTGGATCTGATTGATCCCAACACCGGCTTACCCATGGTGGGGGCGAACAATTCCGTCTTTATGCAGGCGTTCTTGTCGTCGGGGACAGCCGCCACGGTTCCCATCGGTGTCGCGGCGGCCACCTTGAGTAATGGGTCTGTTACGTTTCAACAAAGTTACAGCCACGTGGAAACCATTAAAATCCGTGTGACCGACAGTTTTAACCGGTTATCTAATTCGGGCAATATCACGGTGGTTCCTAACGGATTAAAATACGTGATCACTCTGCCCGCGACAAAAACAACGGACGATACGTTTCCTGTTGCGGTGGGGCTCTATGACACAGTTCAAGACGCCTACCCCATTCGGAGTTCGAGTTATCAGCACACTTTCAATTTGTGGGTTGAGTCGGGGGGCCTTCCTGCGGTCGGGAGTTCGCCCGTTTCTGCGGCCACGTTTTCCCTGGGGGAAGCGTCGTTTAACTTCAGCTACACCAAAGCGGAACATATCGTTGTGCGTGCGTCGGGAACGGTGGCTGGATTTTCTTCGATTTCGGGTCTCAAAGACATGGATATTTTGCCCGGGGCATACGTGAAGGTTCAGATTTTAGCCCCAGGGGAGGTCTCTGTTCCCGGCAGACCTTCCTTAACAGGTAAAGATTCTTCCGGTCTGCTCCCTCAGGCGGCCAACGAATCCTTTGCCTTGACCGTGAATGCGGTGGACCGGTATTGGAATGTGGTGTCCGCTGTGAACACACCGAACACTCCCGCCGTTCGGTTGTCCGCTTCGGATGGGTCCCTCACCACGGTGTCTCTTCAAGGGTTTGCCAACGGACAGGCTTTGTTTTCGGGTTTAACCTTGGCGACTCCTCCCCAAGTGACCGTGACGGCCACGGACACTTCCAGTTCTAGCCTATTCCCTCAGTCCGTCGTGATCCCTGTAACGGGGCGGGCCTATGTCCCTACGGTGACGTCCAATTTTGGGGCCGATTTTTACAGTGGTCCTCCCAGGGATTTTGATGTGGACCTTACTTTGAGGCGGTACGTTAACTCCACAACGGGGACGGTGGTTTCAGGATACACTGGGAAGGTTTACGTGGTGGCTCTCACGCCTTCTTTTCAACCGTTGCCCATCAGCAATGTGGTGATTGTGAGCCCGACCATTCCTGATCCCAACGAACCGAACATGGTGCGGATGGATCCTGGCGGTGTCCTGAACTTAACTTTAGGTTATCGGGTCGCCGAGGATGTTATCTTTCGGTTTTATGATGAGGACGGATGGCAGGGATTCAGTTCTTCCATTCACTTTATTCCTCGAAATGTGGAATATGTGGCGACGACCCCGGTGGAGAGTCGGGTGGGGCCGCCGGACACTTTTTCCATGACCATCACGCCGCAGGATGTGGATACCTTGACCACTGCTAAAAATTGGAACCAAGCCGTGACGATTGCTGCCGTAAGTCCCGCGGCGATTCCTGTGACGGGAACTCTTCAGGTGACGGCTCAAACGGTGAGCGGGGGCGCGGTCACTTTTCAACAGGCGTTTTCTCAGTCGGGGGTGTTCTTTTTCAGTGTGACGGACGGTGTTCGAACGTCTTCCAGTTCCGCCATGAACTTTTTGTCGGGTCCGTTGGCGGCCATGACCACCGACCTTCCTGCTACTCTTGAGGCGGGGAGTAGCCAGACGGTGATGGTGACCCTTCTTGATGCTTTTTCGAACCCGATTCCCAATCAGACCGTGGGGTTTGCTCTCTCCAACGCGTCGTTGGGGACCCTCTCCACCGCTTCCGGAGTGTCCAACGTATTTGGTCAAGCTCCAACCGTTTTTGCCACAAGCGGACAGAAGTCCGGGTTGGGGACCTTTCTGGCCACGTCGGGGTCAAAGTCTCTATCCCAATCGTTTCGCTTGCTGGGACCGCCCACAACCAGTCTTCGTGTCGGTGGGCTTGGGGTGGAAGAGGGGAAAGGGTATGCCCTTAAACCGGGGGACCCGATTTACATGGATATCGCGGTGGAGCCGGGGACCACGTTGACGAGTGTGAGCTATTCCGTTAATGGGGGCGAACTCGTCACCAGTTTTGGACCCTTTACGACCCTGCCCTCTGGTTTAGTGACGTTTGGGCCCTTGGCCGGAATCACTACTGAGGGGTTGTACACCATCGAATATTTTGGGGAAACCCAGTCGGGATTGGCCCATCAAGAAACGGTGAAAACCAGTAAGACCTTTTTTGTCTCCGCCGTGACGACCCTGGAAGAGGGATTGGTGAACTACCCCAATCCCTTCCGCGCGGGGAGGGATCTGACCTTCTTGGAATACAATCTCACATCGGACGCGGGGGTTCGCCTGGTCATCTACGACATGATGGGGCATCGGGTGCGGGAGAAAAGTTACTCTCAGGGAGAAGTGGGCGGCTCTTCTGGTCTGAACCGGGTTTCTTGGGATGGGAAGAACGCGGATGGGGTGGTGGTGGGGAACGGTGGGTATGTGGCGATTTTGGAAGCGACGAATGGACAGACGTTAAAACGGAAAATTGCGGTGAGCAAATGAGAAGCCTAAGACAATTTCAAAAATCCCCTCTCCCTCCCCCTCTCCCGCAGGCGGGAGAGGGAAATCCCTTATTTAAGAAATCCCTTGGTCCTTGGGGGCGTGCAATACTTATGGGGTTGGTTATTTGGGCACTTCCTCTTTCGGGTGGGGCGGACACGAGTTTTGGAGAGGCGGGGGATTATTTGCGGTATGGGGCGGGGGCGCGGTCCTTGGGGATGGGGGGGGCGTTTACGGCAGTGGCGGACGATGTGTCGGCCGATTATTGGAATCCGGCCGCCTTGGCCTATTTGGACGAATATCAATTTCAAACCATGTACGCCCCGTTCGGAATGGGGTCGAACCTCTATTACATGGGTTTTGGGGCGCCCATGGGAACCCGGTTGGGAACCTTGGGTCTTTCGGCTTTGTCGCTCCGTTCCGATGGATTTCAAAGGAGAGACGAACTTAATTTTAGGACCGGAGGAAATGGGGATGTTTCCCATAACGCGGTCTCCCTCTCCTACGGACGCTCCTTTATGGATCTCTGGTCTTTAGGCGCGCGGTTACGATTCCTTCAGCAAAATATTCTTTCTGATTCAGGGAGCGCCATGGGGGTAGACCTCTCCGCCTATTCCCGCCCGTGGAACGGGATCAGCGCGGGGGCGACCTTTAATAACCTGAACAAACCGTCGATCACTGTCGGAAACGACGCGGATGAATTCCGGGCTCACACGCGGCTGGGGTTGGCTTACCGGGCACCGCGGGACCTCTTTATCCTTTCCTTCGACGCGAACAAAACGGAACAACAAAGCGTCTATTTCGTGTCCGGTCTCGAATACAATCCTGTCCCCCTCTTGAGCCTTCGGACCGGGTGGGACCAAAATAAGGACGTGACCGTGGGGATGGGCGTCACTCTGCGAAACCTCCGTTTTGACTATGCTTTTGTCAATCAGGAAGCGTTGGGGGCGACGAACCAAGTGTCTCTCACGTTCCGTTGGGGCAACATTTATCGGGCGAAAATTACGCCCGTTGGCCTTGCGCCTAATTCGGATTCGATATATATAGAAGGGCTCCGAAACGAAGTCCGATTTGCGGTGGATGTGCCCAAGTTGAAGATTGCCCACTGGACATTGATGGTCAGTGATGAGGAGGGGAAAGTGGTGCGAAGTATGTCGGAACACTATCATCCCGGATCGGCCCTTTTGTGGGACATGACTGACGAAAACGGTCGGCCGGTGAAGCGTGGCCTCTACCGTTACCGATTTGCGATTGAATACAAATCAGGTAAGGTGTGGGAAGAGCGGGGCAAGTTCCGGCTGGACTATAAGACCAATATCGTTCCGGAGGTTGAGTTGCGCATGCGGGTTCCGGGCGGGCTGGAAGGCGCGGATCCCGCGCCCCAGTTTGCCCCTATCACACCCCCGGTGCCGACCCCGGAACCTGTTCCAACCTTGGACAGTGCCGGCACGGTAACGCCAAATTAAGGATCGAGGGACACCATGATGAAACGATGTCGAGTTCTTGGGCTGGCGGTGGCGCTTCTTCTTTCGGGAGTGGCACTCCCCCCTGTGAGTCGCGCGGGTTTTGTGAACCCGGACGCCGAACGATTGTTCGTTGTTTTGTCTGGAGCCTTCCAGTCAGGGAAATACGAATCCGCCATTGCGGAAAGCCGAAATTTTCTCCGCCAATTTCCCCGGCACCCCAAAGCCGCCGCCGCCCAATACATTAAGGCCGAGTCTTACTTCTTGCAGAAAAGGTGGCCGGAAGCCTCAGCGGAATTCAAAGAGTTTATTGATAACAATCGTGGCTCCGAAAACGCCAACCTGGTGATCTCCGCCCGGTTTCGCATGGGGGAATGCCTCTTTAACCTCAAAAAATACTTGGCGGCTTTGGACCATTTCGCCTGGGTCGGGAAATCCAAAAATGACGTGATGCGGGCGGAATCTTTGTTGGGATCGGCCTATTGTCATTTGGCCCGTCGCGAAAACGCGAAAGCTGAAAGTTTCTTCGTCAAACTATTGGAGTCACACACCGGTTACGCGAAACTTCCTCGGGTGATTGTTCCCCTAGCTCTCCTCTACATGGAGCGGGGGGAATATCAAAGCGCGATCACTTTGTTGGAACGGGAGCCCAGTGACGCGGCGTGTCTCTTTTATCGAGGGGTTTGCCAGCGGTTAATGAATCGGGTGATCGCTTCCGCCGTTCTGCTCAAAGAGGTTTTGGACAACGATGTGGATAAGGTGTGGACAGACAGAGCCCTCTACCAGATGGGGGAATCCTACTTCCAATCCAAAGAATATCCCTTGGCCTACGATTCGTTTCGCAAGATTTACAAGAATGAATTACAAAGTGTCCTTCGCCCTTTTGCCTTGTTCCGCATGGGATGTGTGGATTTTCAAAACGGCAACTTTGAGCAGGCGGCGTTGAATTGGACCCAACTGGTGAAAGAGTTTCCGCAAAATCTTTCGGGACCAGCGGGGCAATATTTGTTGGCGGAAATTTCGTTGCGGCAGGGAGAGTTGGCCAAAGCCATCCCTGGGTTTTCCGCTTTGGTGACCAACAACGATTACACCTTGGATGCCCAGTACAAAGTGATTTGGAGCCTGGCCGTCCAAGGGCAGTACGACGTGGCCATTACGAAGGCGGACCGGTTCCTTAAGGATTTTGAATGGGGAGAACTTCACGCGAAAGTGAGCCTCTTGAAGGGGCTTTGCCAAATGCGGATGGGGAAACCCGACGAAGCCATTCCCACTTTTCAATTCATTATTGATCGATACCCGAACACGGCTTATTTCGACAAGTCCCTCTATCTCATGGCGGTGACCCTGGCCCAAGACCGTCGTTACGCGGAAGTGGTTACCCATGTGTACACGTTCCTGAAGCGAGCCCCCGCGACCCCGAGCCCCTGGCAGGCGGAAACCTATTACTGGGTGGCGGAGGCCTACTACAACATTGAACAATTTGAATTGGCCAAGGAAACCTATGAGTTGATCACCAAAAACTACCGTGGTTCGCCCTTGGTCCCCGGTGCGATGTTGGGGATGGCCGCGAGTTTGTCCCGATTGGGAATGTACGATGAGGCGGCGGACATGCAGGCTCGCGCCCGGAATATGTCGTCGGAGTTGGGGTTGGCGGACGCCAAGAAAACGGGGATTCTGGATTCGGCCGACGTGTTCTTTAACAAGCGCGACTACGAACGCGCGTCCAGTTTTTACGAGGAGTTCATCACGAAATTTCCGGACGACACCCGGACCGAACGGGCCCTCTACCAGGCGGGCCTTTCCCTCTACCGCCAGGAATATTTCACCGATGCCATCACCAAATGGAACACGCTCCTGGCCCGGTTTAAAACCAGTCGATACGCGCCAGACGCTTTGTTTCAAACCGGCCGTACCTTTTTCGGATTGGGTCAATATCACCAAGCCTACCAATCCTTCCGCACGCTAACGGAACAACATCCTGAATCCCCGCTCTCGAAAGAGGCCATGCTTCAAATGGGCCAGTGTTTCTACAATTCCGGGGACATCCCCCGAGCCATTGATCAATACACCGCCTACATGAAGAGGTATCCGGAAGACGAAAAGTCGAACGAAGTTCAGGAACTCCTCCAAATGGCGTACTACAAACAGGGGAAAAAGGATGGGGACATGAAAGGCCTTGTGACCCAGTTCCCCAAAAGCAAATTCACGGCGGACATCTATTGGGAACTTGGGGCCGAGGCCTACAACCGCAAGGATTACGATCGCGCTTTGGATTACTTTGAGCGTTTGATCTTGGATTTCCCGGACTCGGCTCAAGCCATGCAGGCGTTCTATTACAAGGCCGATTCGAATTTCCTTAAGGGCAATTACACGGCGGCGGTGAACACGTTTAAGAATTTCATCGCCAACTATCCCCAGGACGCCCTCACCAAAGATTCACGCTTTAAGTTGGCCGTGAGCTATTTTAGTTTGAAAGATTATGGGCAAGCGGGAATTGCTTTTAACGATTACCAGGAAGCTCACCCGACGGATCTGAAATCCCGGGACGCCGCGCTCAATATCCCCGTCTGTTATACAAAAGCCAACCGACCCTATCAGGCGATAGACGCCTACGGCGCGTTTTTGAAGCGATATCCGAACGATGAAAAAGCCAGTTACGTTCAAATGCAAATTGGTCAGCTTTACGAGACCGCTGAGGACTACATGAAAGCGGTAGAGAGTTATAAAAAGGTGCCGATGGATGAACAGGATATTTTTGAAGCGAACTTTAACATGGGCCGTTGTTACGAAAAACTAAAAGCGCCAACGGAACAGAAGAAAGCCTATGAAACCTTACGGCAATTGTCTCCCAAGAACAACACGTTCCGTTTGGCCGGGTTGGCTCTCTTGGGGGAAATATATGAGCGGGAAGGCGACGCTTCTCAAGCCATTGGAATTTATTCGGACATTGCCTCCTTCAGCGATAACGCGGAATGGCGGGCCATTGCCCAACAAAAAGTGAAGGAACTCAAGGGAGGAAAGTAAAATGATGCAGATGGGATTCAAAGAGTGGTTCATGATCAATCCCCCCATCATCAGCACCATTCTGGTGATGTCGGTGCTGCTCGTGGCCTTCACGCTGGAGCGGTTCTGGGTTTTCCGGAAAGAAGCCAAGTTTCCGAAAGACCTTTGGGAACGCATCCTGGGTTTGGTGCGGGAGAAGCGGGTCCGCGACGCGATCGCGTTGTGTGAAGTAAGCCCGGGTGTTTTCGCGCGGGTGTTTCGGTCCGGATTGGAAGGATCCTTGGTGTCCCGGTTGGACGCGGAAGACGGCATGGTGATCGATAAAGAAGAAGGCCAGGAAACGCTGAGAAAACGGGTGGGGTTATTCGGCACCATCAGTTTCATCTCTCCTTTGATCGGCCTTCTGGGCACCGTGTTGGGCGTGTTGCACGCTTTTCAAAGTTTGGCGCGTTCGGGCTCCGGCGGTCCTTCGGTGGTGGCGGCGGGTATTTCCGAAGCCTTGATCACCACGGTGGCGGGGTTGGTGGTGGCGGTTCCCGCGGCCATTATTTACAACTACTTCAACTTCCGGCTTCGCGCCACGTTGGTGGAGATGAACACCTATGGGCAGCGGCTGCTCCTGGCCATTTATGGCGAGAAGCGGTAAGAACTTTCATGGGCGGACGGTGTCGAACCTCATGAGTCCGGTTCGGAGGGGGAAGCCATGAGGCGTGGGTCCATTGAGAAAGGCGAAGGGGAAGACATTTCGGAAATTAACGTCGTCCCCTTGGCCGATATCTCTTTGGTCCTCCTGATTATTCTCATGCTGATCACGCCGATGGCGATGCAGTCGATGATTAACATCTCCGCCTCTCAGTCCGCGAAGGCGGTGAAGGTCAAAGACGCCTCCCCGGAAAAACCCCTGATCGTGGAAGTTCGTCCGGATGGATTCTGGTTAAACCAGAACAAAATGGAAACGGCGGTGGCCCTCCAAAACTTTTTGGCGGGAGAGCTGTCCCGAAAAAACGATCGCACCGTGATCATTACCGCGGCCAAAGGGGTGCGGCACGGGATGGTGGTGACCGCGTTGGACATGTCGAAACAAGCGGGCGCTGGAAAACTTTCGTTGGTGAAGCGGGCGACGAGATGAAAAAGGTTCGGGAACAGGGAAACGCCGTCTCGGGGATTAACATTACCCCGATCATTGATGTCACGCTCGTCTTGCTCATCATTATGTTGGTGGCCGCGCCGGTGTTGAATATCCCGAACATGACCGTGGAATTGCCAGAAGCCTACACATCCGAGACCAAAGATCAAAACGTTTCCGTTTCGATGGGGACAGACCTGCGGGTGGCCATCGACGATAAAATAGTTCTGATCGAAGATCTGCCCCGGTTGTTGTCAAAAGTCCTCAAGAAAAAACCAAATTCGGTAGTGATCATTCGAGCGGACAAAGATGTGGATTACGAGAGCGTGGAGAACTTGATCCAAACCATTAAAATGAAGACACACGCGAAGAAAATTGCCGTGGCCACACAACAGAAGCAGGTTGTGGCAGGGAAAAAGTAATGCTGGCGGTCAACGAACATATTTTTGGGAGTTTTCGGGAAACCCTGTGTGTGACTCTGGCTTTGGCGATCCATGTGCCGCTCTATTTTTGGCAAGCTCGACCCATCGTGGGGTCCCTGGCCGATCCCATCGCGGAAATCGATTTCTCCGTTGAAGAGGTGGTGCCTGAGAAGCCGGCCCCACTTCCTCCTGTGGAAGAGAAAAAAGAAGATAACACCTTTTTTAAACGCGTGAAAGAAGCCGTGGGGTTGAGCACGCCCAAACCCATGCCCAAACTGATCGTTTCTGAAAAGCCCAAGGCGGAATTGGTGGGCGCCTCGACACCCAACCAAATCCAATCGCTTACGCGGGCGGCCGAGGCCATTCAAAAGGATTCAAAATTGGTGAACAAAGAACGAAGTTTGGCCAGTTCTTTTGATGTGGGAAAAATTGAGACCAAAAGTGCCGGGGGCCTGGCCGGGGTGGGACTGGGCGCGGGAGAAAAAGTGGGGGGTGGGGGAACGATTAAAGATAAGTCTTCGGGGTTCAAGATCGCCCGGGGTGATTTGCCCTTTGCGGTTCAAAAGGGCGGTGCGGGGCTGACCTCATCTGACGGAGACGCCCCTCAAATTGCTTTGGCCAATCGAACAGACAAGAGAGTCAAAACGGTCTCTACCGCATTTTTTGGAACAGGGGGGGGAACCGGGGGCGGCGATGGGGCGGGCGCTGGGGGTGGGGGAAATTTAAAAGATAAAGAAGGCGGACGAGGCCTGGTGGGGGTGTCGGGCGGGTTTTCTCCTATCGGGGCCCCCGGGACGTCGTCGTCGGGGGGCGGGTTGGTGGGAACACCAGGAGGAGGGAATCGTGGGACCGCGGGGGCATCCTCTTCCAGGGTTCCCTACGAAATTTCCGGGCCTTTGTCGGGCCGGCGGATCCTTTATCAGGTGATGCCCGTCTTCCCGGAATGGGCCCGGGAAAAGGGTATTTTTGCCACGGTCATTTTGGACTTTTTTGTGCGTCAGACCGGGGAAGTTAACACCAATAAAACGGTTGTGTCCCGGTCCTGTGGTTATTCAAAAATCGACATCTTGGCCCAAGAAGCGCTCAACCAATGGCGCTTTGAAGCGTTGGATTTGTCCATGAAGGGCAAAGAACAATACGGTCAAATTACGTTCAGGTTTAAGGCTTTGTAATGGTTCCTTTGAGGAGGTTGGAATGAGACAACGTGCGCTGGCAATCATCATTTTGTTTTTGGGAGTGGGGCTGTCATGGTCCGATTCGACGCCCAGTTTAAAAAAATCCCCGCCACCTCCCCCGTCGCCGAAGGAGGCTCCAGCTCAAAAGAGTTCCAAGCCCGTTTCGGCACCGCGCAAAAATGATGTGCCGCCACCTCCCCCCCCTTCTTCCGGAAGTGAAAACCTGGGGTCCATGGAAGTCACCGGCCAAGCCAAGGACAAGGTGGCCATCGAAAAAGTGACCCCGGAAATTAAAGTGGATATTAAAGAACTGGTGGATTCCGTAACAGACAAAACAGAGAAACTCTTGGAGCAAAGCCGACCGATCCCCTCTGAGGAGGATTTTCGTCGGTTCGATCGAATCGATTCCCAGCAGACGGCTCGACCGTGGTTGCCCGATCTGGTGGAGCCCCCGCTCATTAGTTTTCAACCAGCTCCCGCCCAAACCACGGTCGTGGCCTGGCGGTTGGAAGTGGCCGATGACAAAGGCGACATTGTTCACACCCTTTCGGGCAAGGGAAACCCCGTTAAAGAAATCGTGTGGGACGGGTTTAATAAGGACGGGAAAATGATTCGGGTCTCCTCGGCGTATTCGTTTCGGTTTATCACCGTGGACGAGTTTAAAGACACGCACACCACGTTGGGGAAGGCCTTTATTTTACGCCACTTAAAATATAAGGATAAAAAAAATGTGGTGGTGGAAATTTCGTCCAGTTACCTCTTTAATGACGACAAAATAAACCCAGACGCTCTCCCCATTCTGGACCGAACGATGGATGTGTTGCGGGAATATTCCGGCTACCCGTTCGCCCTGGAATTTCAAACGTTGGAACCGGAAGGGGAGACCGTTAAACGTCGCCAAAAATTAGTGACCGAAAAAATCGCCGCCGATCTTTTACTTTCTCCGGACAGCATCAAATACACTTACTCTCCGATTAAAGATCGGAGCGATGTCCTGCGGTTTGTGATAAAGACCCGCTGACCGGGCCGGGCAAAGAGAGAAAGGTAAGACCGACGGCGGCGGTGAGAGCAAAACCGGCTCCCGTGTAAAAGGCCAAGGTGTTTCCGCCCCATTTCCAAAGGCCACCAAAAATTAAGGAAGCCAACAGGGCCCCGATCCCCGCCGTTAGGTGGTAGAGGCCAAAAACGGATCCGCGCAAGAAGTTCGGTGCTAAGTCCGCCACCAAGGCACGTTCCACTCCTTCTGTCATTCCAAAAAAAAGACCGTAAACCGCAAAAAGGGTCCAAACGTGGACGGGTGAATTCGCCGAAGCAAAGCCCACGTAGACCGCGGCATAGAGCACCCATCCTGCAACGAGGATGCCCCGACGACCGACCCGGTCGGAGAAGCGGCCACCCCCCAGGGAGGTGGCGCTTTTTACCATATGGAAAAAACTCCATAAGGTGAGGATTCCGGGGACAGCGATCCCCAGATCTTTGGCCTTAAGAATCAAAAACGCGTCGCTGGCGTTGCCCAGGCTGAAAACGAACAGGATGACCAAATATTTTTTGAACGTGCGGGGGACTTGGTCCCAAGCTTCTTTGGCGTGAAAGGGGGCGCGAGCGTGGGGAACAGGTTCGGTCCGTTTAATTCCAAAAAAGACCAGGAGGAGGCATAGGGTTCCAGGAATGGCCGAAAAGAGAAACAACGTGCGGAGCGGTTGGTCCCACAACACAAGGAACAGGGCGGCCAGCAAGGGACCCACCACGGCCCCCGCGTGGTCCATGGCGCGGTGGTAGCCAAAAGCGCGACCCCTCTGATCCGACGATACGGCGTCGGTCACCAGGGCGTCTCGGGGGGAGGTCCGAATTCCTTTCCCGATCCTGTCAACGAATCGGAGGAAGAGAATTTGGGGCCAGGCGGTGACAATGGCCATAAGAGGCCGGACCAGATTTGAAGCGCTGTATCCGCCGAGAATCCAAACTTTTCGGTTCCGGAAACGGTCGGACATGGCCCCGGAAAAAAGTTTGAAGAGGGAAGCGGTGGATTCGGCCACCCCTTCGATAAGTCCCAGAGCGGCGGGTCCGGCCCCTAAGGTTTGGGTGAGGAAGAGGGGGAGAAGCGGGTAGATCATGTCGCTGGCGGCGTCGTTCAAGAAGCTGACCCCGCCCAAAACCTTTACCGTTCGGGGAAGAGGGTGGTGTTTGGGTGTGGCCGAATTCATGAGGGATATCATTGAATCATTTTAAAGGAAATTCTATGATCGACGACAGGTTAGAAATGGACGGTAAATCTCAAAGTGAGGATCGCCTGATGAAAGTGATGCGACTGATTTTAGTGTTGGCTATTTTTGTCCCGGCAACGGGAATGGGGCGACTTCGGGCGGCGGACCTGACGCTTGACGATTTGGGGTTTAGTGCGGATCAACTGAAATCCGACCCGGCGACTCAGGCGACGTTGCATAAGCGGTCCAAAATGCTAAAAACCCACCAGATCCTGGGGTTGATCACAGCGGTGCCCATGACGGCAACACTCTTTACGGGGCCCGGGGATGACTCCACCAACGGGTCCAAGGCCGATAGGCATAAAAATCTCGGCATTGCGACGGGGGCCCTTTACTTTACCACCGCGAGCTTTTCCATCCTGGCGCCGGAAGTCGAAGAAAAGAAGGCCACGGGCGCTACCAAAATCCACAAGACTCTGGCCTGGGTTCATTTCCCGGCCATGCTCATCGCGCCCTTTCTGGGGTACCAAGCGTACAAGCAGCGGGATCGGGGGGAAGAAGTTCACGGCGCGGCCAAGCACCATTCCACCGTGGCCGGTGTCGCCTACGGTGCGTACATGGCTTCACTCCTTGTGATGGTTTGGGACTTCTAGGAGCCTTCCATGAAAAAAATTCTCTCTTGTCTTCTGGTGATGGGCACGGTTCTGACCGTTCGGGCGGAAAACTGGGGGTTGGAAACATCTTCCCTAACCTACCACGTGAAACACACACTCCATACGGTGGAGGGAACCAGCACGGTGGCCCGTGGGAAAGGGATTTGTCAGGAGGAGGGGTGTCGTTTCCTCGTGGCCGCTCCGGTGGCCAGTTTCCTTTCGGGTGATACGAATCGGGACCTGCACATGATGGAAACCACCCGGGGGGCTTCTTTTCCCATGGTGACGGTGTCGGTTGCATTGCCGAAGGTGCCGGACACCTCTCCTTTTTTAGCGGATTTGGTCATCGAATTTTCCGGACATAAAGCAACTTACGCGGCGGTTCCTTTCGCCGTTATCGACCGTTCGGGAGATCTCCTCCGGTTCACGGGGGTGGTCCCCTTAAATATTGACGATTTTAAAATTCCCGCCCCTTCCCTGTTGGGGATGGCCATCAAACGGGAGGTCCCCGTCCAGATCGAGATGTCCTGGCGCCGGGCCCCTGCCTCAAAGTAACAAATCTTTCCCGTGGCACCACCCGTTTCCGGATGCGGCCGGGGCGGTCCTCGTTTGAAAAGCGTATAATCGATTCATGAAGAACACACGTGACGATCAGGACCGGAGAAACCTTCTGGGCCCTGGTTTCATTCTTTCTGGCATTTTCCTTTTGGGTTTTTTCCTCCTTCGACTGGTTTTGGCTGTCTGGGTTCACGGGATGCTCGAAACCGGGTTCTTTGTCTGGGCTCGGACCCTATGGGTGGGCATTCGGTTGGATCTTCTGGCGGCGCTTTTGCTCTCTTTTCCAGTGGCTCTCGGCCTGGGTGTTCTGCCCGCGCGGTTGTGGCAGGGGCGGGTGGGGGTGTCTCTCCTTCGTGCGGCTTTCTTCCTGGGCCTCTTCCTTTTCCTCTTTATCGGAACCACGGAAGTCGCTTTTTTTGATGAATTTAACGCCCGCTTTAACTATATTGCCGTCGATTATTTGCTGTTTCCCACCGAAGTGGCCGGTAATATTTGGCAATCCTATCCCGTTCTCTGGATTTTGGTTGGGGTGGGGTTTTTGGCTGGTGTGATCTTCTTCTTCACCCATCGCTCTTTGGAGTGCGGGCTCCGTCAATCGGCGGGGTGGACGGCAAAGCTATTGATCCTTCACGGGGTCCTCTTGGTCATCCTCTGGTTGACCACACCCCTCTCCTCCCTGTCCGTCAGCCAGAACCGTGTTCAAAATGAAGTGGCGTCCAATGGCGTCCTTACCTTTTTTCAAGCTCTATTGACGAACGATTTGAATTACGACGCTTTCTACAAAACATTGGATAAGGGGGAAGCTCTTCGCCGGACAAAAAGGTTGTTGGCCGAATCGGAAGAAGGCCCTCCGTTGGAGGGGGCACCGAACCCCCTGGAGAGATCTCTTCACGAAGACGGAACGATTTCCCGACCCAACTTTGTGATCATTGTGGAGGAAAGTTTTGGGGCGAGTTTTACGGGGGTTTTGGGGGGGCGTTCGGATGGAATCACACCCTCTTTTGATCGGCTCTCAAAGGAAGGGCTCCTTTTTACCCGGTTTTACGCCACCGGGTCCCGGACCGTTCGGGGGTTGGAAGCCATTTTGTGCGGGTTTCCCCCGATTCCCGGGGTTTCTATTTTAAAGCGGTCCAAATCTGAAAATGTTTTTACTCTGGCCGACGTGGTCAAGGCGCGGGGCTATGAAACCCTTTTTGTCTATGGGGGCCGGGGAATATTTGACGGGATGGGGTCGTTCATGCGGGCCAACGGGTTTGATCGATTTATCGAACAAAAAGATTTTAAGGCACCCGTATTTACTACCGCCTGGGGCGTCTCGGACGAGGATATTTTTCAACGCGGTTTGGAAGAATTTGAACAATTCCATTCCCAGGGGAAGCCCTTTTTGTCGATGGTCTTGACCGTTTCAAATCATAAGCCCTACACCTATCCAGCGGGCCGAATTGATTTGGATCCCCTTAGGCGGAAACGTGAGCACGCTGTTAAATACGCGGATTGGGCTCTCGGCCAATTTTTTGACGCCGCTCAATCAAAAGGTTTTTTTAAGAACACGATTTTTGTGGTTATTGGCGACCATGGCGCCCGGGTCTACGGGGCGGACTTTATCCCCATTCACTCCTATGAGGTCCCTTTCCTGATTTATGCTCCGTTCCTTGTTAAGCCCGGGCGGGTGGACACGCTGGCTTCCTCCATGGATGTGGCTCCCACCCTGGTGGGGTTGACCGATTGGACGATCCAATCCGTGTTTTTTGGGAGAGATCTGTTTGACGTTCCTTCCGGGGAGGGGTACGCTCTTCTTCAGCATGATCGGGATGTGGGGTTCCTCCGGGGTGACCGTCTGGCGGTCTATCGACCGGACAAATCGGCCACGGTTTATCTCTACGATCGGCAGGAATTTCGGTTCCATTTGGCTGAACCCGATTCCGGGGATGATGATCTTGTTAACGATGGAGCCGCCCTGTATCAGACGGCCTATGAGTTGTACGATCAGCGACGTCTTCGGCTTAAAAACGGCCGAATGAACTAACCCGTTGTCTTCTTTCGTGGTCTAACCCTCTGAAGGGATCGGTTTCGTTTGACCAATTAGCGTTCGTCAAGTATAATCATCGACGGAAAAGAAACGAATGGAAATCCCCTCTCCCTCCCCCTCTCCCGCAAGCGAGAGAGGGAACCCCCTTGAACCCGGGGAAGGAGGAGGCCGGCCTCCTGCGACAAATTTTAAGAAGGCGGAAAGAACAAGAAAGACGGGGTGTAGCTCAGTTGGCTAGAGCGCCTGCTTTGGGGTGAAGAGTGCCCTTAGGCACTGTTCACGGGTGCGCTAGCACCCTGGCCTGAGTCTCGCCGCTAGGCGAGGGGAAGGAGGAGGCCGGCCTCCTGCGACAAATTTTAAGAAGGCGGAAAGAACAAGAAAGACGGGGTGTAGCTCAGTTGGCTAGAGCGCCTGCTTTGGGAGCAGGAGGCCGCTGGTTCAAGTCCAGTCACCCCGACCATTTGGTTGAAGTAAGAAGTCGGCCTCTCCCGTGAGGCACTTCCGCTAGCGCGGTCGGGCTCTCCCGCGAGCCACTTCCGCTAGCGCGGTCGCCTGCGTGGGGCGCCGTGTGCCATGGGGCACACGTTTGGCGCGCCCGGCTTCAGCCGGACTGGCCCCGAAGGGGAGGAGGCCGCTGGTTCAAGTCCAGTCACCCCGACCATTTGTGGTTTTAAGGAATGAGATCGGCTTTTTTATTGAGTTCGGCAAGGATTTCGGGAGTCAACAGTCTTGCGGCGTCTGGAAAGATTTCCCGTTCTTCCATTTCCATGTGACGTTCCAATCCCTCCGCGAAATGGTGCAGGGCGGATCGCCATTCCTCTCGTAGGTGAGACGACGGATTAACTGTCTCGGTGAGCGTGGCGTGGCGTTTGGCGACGGAGGCGTGTTCGTCTGTTCCATGGTCAAGATATTTTTTGACCGTTTCGTGCCGGACGTCTTCCGGGGAGGCTCGCTGAAGGCAAGGAAAGAGTAATTCTGCCTCCATCCGGGCGTGGCGTCGAAGTCGTTGGGTGAACTCCCGATCGACATCGGAAAGGATGGGAGGAGGCGCGCCCGCGGGAAGCCTTTCAGCTGTTTTTCGGGCCTCTTCCATGTGTTGACGAAAAAATCGGTGGTCTTCCAAAAACCGTTCGATAATCGACATGATGATTTATAAGGGTTAAATCGATTTATTTCAAGGGGAATAATTTGCTTACCGTACAGAACTTACACAAGGCATTTGGCCAACAGGTTATTTTTGAAGGGGTGTCTCTTCAGCTGAATGCCGGGGATCGTTTTGCTCTGATGGGGCCCAATGGCGCTGGGAAATCCACACTATTTAAAATTCTTCGTGGGCTCGACCTTCCGGACGAAGGGACCATCACTTTCCCCCGTGGGGTGCGGATCGGGTATTTACCCCAGGAAACCGCGGATTTAGGGGAGGGATCCGTTTTAGAAGAGACGCTCACGGGGGATCATTCCGCGGAGGTGACACCGGAACGGCGAACCGCCGAAGCCAAGAAAATTTTGATGGGACTGGGGTTCCGTGTGACGGATTTTGATCGGCTGGCTTCGACCATGTCGGGGGGGTGGCGCATGCGGGTCGCCATCGCGCGACTTCTCTTGCAAGAGCCGGATCTCCTGCTTTTGGACGAACCCACGAACCATTTGGATTTGGAGTCCCTCTTTTGGTTTCAGGATTACCTCCAACGCTCCAAAAGCTCTATCCTTTTGATTTCCCACGATCGTTCTTTTGTGAACGCGGTCGCTCAGGGCATCTTGGACCTGCGGGATCAAAAGATTTTCCGCTATGTGGGGGACTTTGAGAAATTCCTTTCCCTGCGACAAATGGAGCAAGATCAGTTGGTGGCGGCCTACAAAAAACAACAAAAAGATATCGAGGACGCCCAGGAATTCATTAACCGGTTTCGGGCCCAGGCGTCCAAGGCTCCCCAGGTTCAAAGTCGGATCAAGATGCTTGATAAAATGGAACGGATCAAAATCCCCCCCGAAATTAAAAAGATTAAAATTCATTTCCCGCAACCAAGTAAAACCGGGGTCAAAATGATGTCATTGAAAGGGGTGGCCAAATCCTACGGGGATGTGAAAGTTTACGAGAACGTGGATTTCGAACTGGAACGAGGCCAGAAAGTGGCGTTTGTGGGGCCGAACGGTGCGGGAAAGTCGACCCTGCTTAAAATGTTGGCGGGGGTACTTCCTTTCGATCGGGGAGAGCGAACGCTTGGGTTAAACGTGGAGTCGGGCTACTTTTCTCAACATCGGTGGGAAACCCTCACTTCGGGGAGGACGGTCCTTCAGGAAGCCATGGCAACGAAACGGATGAACCCGGACCTCCTGGTTCGAACGGTGTTAGGGACTTTTCTCTTTCGAGACAACGCGGTGTTTAAAACGGTGGACGTTTTGAGCGGAGGAGAAAAAAGTCGTCTGGCCCTCGCCCGACTTCTTTTGGATCCGCCCAATCTTCTCCTCCTGGATGAACCCACCACCCACCTGGACATGGCGAGCGTGGACGCGCTGGTGGACGCCCTTCACAATTTCGAGGGCTCGATTTGTTTTATCAGTCACGATCTCTATTTCGTGAACGCCTTGGCCAACCATGTGGCCCATGTGGATCAGGGCCGGGTCAAACTGTATACGGGGAACCATGACGATTTCCTCCGGTTGTCGGCCCGACTCTCGGCGGGGGATGATGGGGTAAAAAAAGCCGTGGTGTCCGGTAAGACCTTGGGCACACCGACCTGGGTGAAGTCGTCTTCCGACGATTTGAAAAATATTCGGGAAGCCGAAAAGGCTCGTTCCAAACGGCGAAAGAAACGGAACGCCCGTCTCCGAGAGGTTGAAGAAGAAATAGAGGACCTCAACCACCAAATGAGTTCCGTCTTCATTCAAAGCGACTACCAAAAGCTGACGGAGTTGGATTTGGCTTTAAAGAAGTGTCAAACGGAATTGGCAGAGATTCAGACCGCGCTCAGCCAAGACCAATAGGGGAAACGTCTCCGTCGCATTGACAACCCGGGGGGATGTGATAAAATGAGCCGAATCATCGTGAGGAAAACAATGAAAAAAATTGCATCTTTATTCCTGTTGCTTCTCCTGTTGGGAGTTTTTAACGCCCAGGCGGGGGCTCCCCTGATGGAGGTCATTGACGTGCCCACCGCGGAAGTCCTTGATCGCTATGGATTTGATTCTTCTTACCGATTCTATTCCGAAGGCGGGGTGTTGGTCAAAACCCATTTCGGTGTTTTCCCACGATTGAACGTGGGGTTCGGGTTGGACGCCGATGGGTTCGTCGGGAACGAATCGGTGGATTTGCATAAACCCACCCTGAATGTTCGGTTCCGTTTTTTCGATGGACAGAGAAATTTGCCGGCCCTGGCTTTGGGGTATGATGGGCAGGGGCTCTTCTTTAATAAATCCACCGACAAATACGCCCAGCGGGAAAAAGGGCTGTTTTTGGTGGGGAGCGGAGAAATCATTGTTCCAGATTTAAGCCTTCATGGGGGCATAAATGTGTATGATTTCACCGAAGATCACGTGTATGGGTTCATGGGTTTCCGCTATTTGTTCCGTGATGTGGTGGCTTTGAATGCGGAGTGGGACAACATCCGTGTGGGGCGGGACAGCCGGCTGAACGTGGGTTTGGGGTGGTGGATGACCCCCAGCTTTGCGGTGGAGCTTGCCGGTCGCGATTTAGGCGGGCCGCGCCGCCGGCCTGAACGCATTGTTCGTTTGGTTTATTCGGGAGGTTTTTAAGGAGGATGACAACAGCCTTGGCCGAACACACAACAACTTTTAAAGGGTTTGATTTCGAAAAACCCGTTTTGGATCTGGAAGAAGAGCTTCGGGAATTAGAGAGGGCGGGTTCTGAAGATCCCTCCCTTGACTCAACGGCCCAGAAGGACCGCCTTCTTAAGCGTTTGGACGAGGTCCGTCGTGAGGTTTATGGGACCCTTCTTCCTTGGCAACGGGTGCAGATGGCCCGCCATCCGCGCCGCCCCTACACTCTGGATTATATTGAACACCTTTTTACAGGGTTTATCGAGTTGCACGGCGACCGTCATTATTCTGACGATAAAGCGATTGTCGGTGGGTTGGCTTATTTGGAAGGGCGGCCTGTTGTTGTCATGGGCCACCAAAAAGGGCGAACGCTTCAGGACTCCATGGCGCGAAACTTTGGGATGCCCCATCCGGAAGGATATCGGAAAGCGCTCCGTTTGATGAAACTGGCCGATAAGTTCAGGGTTCCTATTGTGACCTTTATCGACACCGCGGGGGCCTACCCTGGAATTGGAGCTGAAGAACGGGGGCAAGCCACCGCTATTGCGGAAAACTTACGTGAAATGTCCCAATTTAATGTCCCGATCCTCACCTGTGTGATTGGCGAAGGGGGATCCGGCGGCGCTTTGGCGCTGGGAGTCGCGGACCGAATTTTAATGTTGGAGAACGCTTACTATTCCGTGATCTCTCCGGAAGGGTGCGCTTCAATCCTTTACCATGACGCGTCAAAAGCTCAAGAAGCCGCTCGGGCCCTTAAAATTACGGCTGTTGATTTGAAAGAGTTGGGGGTGATTGATGAAATGATTCCCGAACCTCTGGGGGGGGCCCATCGCGATGTGGACGTCGTGATGGCCACGGTGAAGGGAACTCTCCTACGCCACCTGGCTGAAGTTCGCGCCATCCCTTCGAAGGATCTGTTGAACAAACGTTACGAGAAATTTCGTGTCATTGGCCAATTTTCAACGACCGATAAGGCACGAGTGGCACCTGTTCGCACCAAAAAATCCCCATCCCCAAAAAAACGTTCTAAAACTTGAGGAGGATCTACCGATGAGCACCGTTCCTGAATCCACAGCAAAAAAAGTCTCTGTTGCCGAGTTGTTGGGCAAAGACGCTGAAAATCTTCTCACCTATAAAGCGAAAGTTCCCGCTTCCCGATTGCATTTGCCGGGGGCGGACCATGTGGATCGCGTGTGGGCCTACTCCGATCGCAAAGTCCCGGTTCTTCGCAACTTACAGAATTTGATTGATAGCGGTCGCATGAAAGGCACGGGCTATGTGTCCATTCTTCCCGTGGACCAGGGGATTGAACATTCTGGCGGGGCGTCCTTTGCGCCGAACCCGGACTATTTCGATCCGGAAAACATTGTGAAATTGGCCATGGAGGGGGGGTGCAACGCGGTCGCTTCCACTTACGGCGTTTTGGGTTCGGTGGCTCGGAAGTTTGCCCACAAAATTCCCTTCATGTTGAAAATCAACCACAACGAACTCATGTCCCTCCCGCAGGTCCCGGACCAAACCATGTTCACGAAAGTGAAGCAGGCCTTCGACATGGGATGCACGTCCATTGGGGCGACCATTTACTGGGGTTCCGTGGAGAGCCGTCGTCAATTGCAGGAAGTTTCCGAAGCTTTCGCCCAGGCCCATGAACTGGGAATGTTCACTGTCCTTTGGTGCTACGCCCGGAACAATGCCTTCAAGACCGCGGAGAAAGATTACCATGTGTCTGCGGATATCACGGGTCAGGCCAATCATCTGGGCGTGACGATCGAAGCCGACATCATCAAGCAAAAGCTTCCGGAAAATAACGGGGGATACAACGCTGTGAAATTCGGGAAAACCAGTCCCAAGGTTTACTCGGATTTGACCACCGATCATCCCATCGACCTTTGCCGTTACCAGGTTATGAATTGCTACATGGGACGCGCCGGACTGATCAACTCGGGGGGGGAATCCAAGGGAGCCTCCGATTTGGCCGACGCCGTTCGCACGGCGGTCATCAACAAGCGCGCCGGGGGCATGGGCCTCATTTCTGGTCGGAAAGCCTTCCAGCGCCCCATGAAAGAAGGGGTGGGCCTGTTGAACGCGATCCAGGATGTGTATCTGGACAAAACGGTTACCATTGCTTAAATAATTCTTCACTGTCCGCACGACCCTCGCGCGCCGATCCTGAATTGAGGACGGCGCGCGAGCGGTTTGTGTGGTGTCGCTCACTCCACTGAGGTCTAAATCCATGCCAACCCTAAAATCCGAACTTCAAATTGAACGATCCAAATTTAAACCCACCCTCCCGATGGTGTTGCGATCTGGACCCACCGGTGTTGTTCCGCGGTTGGGGCGTCCGACACAAAGTCTGTCGGATCAGGCCGCGTTGAAAGCTATTTTTCCCCAGACCTACGGGCTCCCTTTGGCGAAGTTGACGAAGGGACGCAACGCTTCAATTGGTAAAAAAGCACTTCGGTTGGGAGTGGTTCTTTCCGGAGGGCAAGCGCCGGGGGGGCACAATGTCTTGGCGGGCCTTTTTGACGGATTAAAGCGGGCGAACCCGAAAAACAAATTGATCGGTTTCCAGGGAGGCCCTTCAGGAATTCTGGAGAATAAATGGATCGAAATCACCGCGGGCATTGTGGACCAGTACCGGAACACCGGCGGGTTCGATATGATTCAATCCGGGCGAACGAAAATTGAATCCCCGGAACAATTTACCGCCGCAAAGAAAACGCTGGAGACCAACCGATTGGATGCCTTGGTGGTGGTGGGGGGAGACGATTCCAACACCAACGCCGCTCTCTTAGCGGAATATTTCAAAGCGGAGGGGCTTTCCCTGAGCGTGGTGGGGGTTCCGAAAACCATTGACGGGGACTTGAAGAACGATGACATCGAAGCGTCTTTCGGGTTCGACACCGCCACTAAAATCTACGCGGAAGTGGTGGGGAATATTTCACGGGACGTGCTCTCGGCCCAAAAATATTGGCATTTCATTCGTCTGATGGGGCGGAGCGCGTCCCATATCACTCTTGAGGTCGCTTTGAAAACGCGGCCCAACGTGGCCTTGATTGGCGAAGAGGTATTGGCCAAGAAAATGACGTTGGCTCAAGTGGTGGACACCGTGGTTCAGGCTGTGACTCTTCGTGCCAAGGCGAAAAAGAACTATGGGGTTCTTTTGATTCCCGAGGGGCTCATCGAATTTATTCCGGAAATGAAAGAACTCATTTCCTCCTTGAATGACGTCCTCGCCGCAAACGAGTCCCGCTTGTCCTCGGTTGCGAATTTTGACGAAAAGCGGGCGATCGTGGCGGCCGCCTTGCCGGCGCCCTTGGCGGACCTTCTGAATTCGCTTCCCGCGGGGATTCAAGCCCAACTGATGTTGGATCGGGATCCTCACGGGAACGTTCAGGTGTCCCAAATTGAAACCGAGAAATTGTTGGTGGAGATGGTGAAGAAACGTTTGTCCCTGTTAAAAAAAGAGGGATCGTTCGTGGGGAAATTCTCCGCCATCACGCATTTCTTTGGCTACGAGGGGCGCTGTGGGGCCCCGTCGAACTTTGACGCCACCTATTGTTACGCGCTCGGGTATAACGCCGCGGTGTTGGCCTTAAACGGTTTGACGGGTTACGTGTCGTCCATTAAAAATCTCACCAAACCTTCCGCCCAATGGGCTCCGGGCGGGGTTCCGCTCACGATGATGATGAACGTGGAACGCCGAAAGGGAAAAGAGAAGCCTGTGATCCAGAAGGCGTTGGTGAAACTTGACGGTGCGCCGTTCCGCGCCCACGCCAAACTTCGGGATTCCCTGGTGGCGGAAGACGGTTACGTTTACCCGGGACCCATTCAATATTTTGGTCCAGCGTCGGTCACGGACCTCACGACCAAGACTCTTCAGCTGGAATCTTAGGGGGATCAGAAGGACCCCTCATCCCCCCTTCGGGGACCTTCTCCCACAGCGGGGAGAAGGAAATTCAAACAGCTTCCATCCAAAAAAATGGGAGCACTTTCGGATCAGCAGCACTTAGACGGTCCGAAACAGCGGCTCTGCCGCCCCAGGTGACCGGAGCACTTAGACGGTCCGAAACAGCGGCTCTGCCGCCCCAGGTGACCGGAGCACTGCGACGGTCCGAATCCGGCGGATGGGATTTTGAAAGATGGGTTAGCGAATTCTATTACTCCCTCTCCCCCCGCGAAGCGGGTGGGAGAGGTGGCCCAACGGGCCGGTGAGGGGGGGGGATGGGCCGTGCTTCACCCGATCGTCCATGGCTAAGAATTCAGGCGCGTCGTTTACGGCGCGAACAAACCGACGCAGAAAAACGCCTTTGGTCCCTTCTCCGATCTCGGCGACTGAGCGGCTATAAATTTCGTCGTCAGCTGATTCTTGGGCCGTTTATAGCAGATTTTTGTTGTGTGGAGAAAAGGCTGATTGTTGAACTCGATGGTGGGCAACACGCTGAGCGAACAGAGTCGGACAGTCAAAGAACATCCGATCTCGAAGCTCGCGGGTTTCGGGTTCTTCGGTTTTGGAATATGGATGTTTATGATCACGCGGAGATTATTTTAAATAAAGTGGAGGAGGCATTAAGCCCCCCTCACCGGCACTTTGTGCCACCTCTCCCACCCGCTTCGCGGGGGGAGAGGGATTAAGACAATCATTGAGGAAAGATCGTTATGATCCATGAGATGGATTTTCGGGTTTCTTACGCGGACACGGATCGGATGGGCGTTGTTTATTACGCCAATTACCTGGTTCTCTTTGAGCGGGGTCGGACAGAGTTTATGCGTGAACTGGGGATTCGGTATCGTGATCTGGAAGAGAAAGAGATTTATCTTCCGGTCATGGAGACGAAGGTGAACTATTTGGCTCCGGCCCATTACGACGACCTGATTAAAATTCGTTCCCGCATCACGGAGCTGGGCCGTGCCTCCCTGACGTTTTCCTATGAGCTGGTCAACGTCGATTCCGGGAAACCCATGGCCATGGGGTATACGAAACATCCCTTCGTGAACAAATCCTGGAAACCGGTCCGGGTGCCCCCATCGGTTAAAGAAATTCTTCTGAAGGCCATGGACCCCACTCCGGTGAACGGAATCTGACCCGATGGTGAAAGCACGGGAATCGGGGGTGTTGTCCTTGAGCGGCTCGGTTGTCCCGAAATCAACGGAGACTGTTTTGGATGGGGAACCCGATCATTTGGGGCACCGCAAGCGCCTTCGGTTGCGGTGGGAAACCTCCGGTGGGAAAGGGTTTGCCGATTATGAAATACTGGAACTCCTCCTTACGTATGTATTTTCCCGTTGTGACACCAAACCCTTGGCCAAAAGATTAATGGAAAAGTTTGGATCTCTGAAAGGTGTGTTGGACGCCACGCCGGACCAATTGGCCCAGGTCGACGGTGCGGGGGGTGGAACAGGATCCTTCGTGTCCTTGATTCGAGGCGTGATGGAGCGTTATTTTGAAACGGAAGCCCGTCAGTCGGATTTGCTGAATTCACCCGAGGCCGTTTTGGCCTATTGTCGGGCGTCCCTGGAGGGATTAAAAAACGAAGTTTTTGAAGTGATTTATCTTTCCACTAAAAACCGAGTCCTTCGAAAGGAGCGTCTTGCGGAAGGGACCATTGATCAAGCGGCTGTGTATCCGCGCCGTGTGGTGGCGGGCGCCCTGGCGGCCAACGCGGCGGGTTTAATTTTCGTTCACAATCATCCGTCCGGTGACCCCACCCCGTCGCCGGAAGACAAGCGTTTGACCACCCTGTTGGCCCAAGCGGCCAAAACGGTGGGGATCACGGTCTTGGATCACATTATTGTGGGAAATGGACGATCGTTCAGTTTTCGGAATGTGGGGCTCTTGTGAAATTTTTCCGTTGGTTATCGTTGTGGGGGCCCGTGATTCTTTGGGCGGGTGTCATATTTTTTATTTCCGCTCTGCCGGATCAGCGGACCGTGGGATCGGAACTCCCCGAACTCATGATTCGAAAGTTTGCGCATCTTTTTGAATACGGTCTCTTGGCCTATTTGTTGGCGCGGGCTCTGGCCGGGACCGGGTGGCCTGTTCAGCGGGTGTTATGGGTGGGGTTGTTGCTCTGCGTCCTCTATGCCGCTTCCGATGAATGGCACCAAACCTTTGTTCCGGGACGGTACGGTAAAGTCCGGGATGTGGCGTTGGATTCTTTGGGCGCGGCACTGGTGCTTTCCGTTTTCGTGCGCTTTCGGATGTCCCGTACGTCGGAAGGAACGAAAACGGGACAATAAATATCTGTATACATCGCCGGCAATTTTCCGGTATAATTGCCGACATGCTTAACAGATTATTATCTCCTCCTCGAGCGTCGGCTTTCCTTTTCGGTCCGCGGGGAACCGGGAAGTCGACGTGGTTGAAAGCCCAAGGCCCGAAAGGGATCTCCTACGACCTGTTGGATGCCCAGAAATCCCTCCGTTTGGGGAAGGAACCGGGACTCCTGTACCGGGAACTGGTTGGGAAAAAACCAGGATCCTGGATTATCCTCGATGAAATTCAGAAAGTCCCATCCCTTTTAGATGATGTTCACCGCCTCATGGAGGAAAAACATTTTCGGTTTTTAATGTCGGGGTCCAGCGCACGAAAGCTCCGACGGGGAGCAGCCAATTTGCTTGGGGGGCGGGCGATTCCGCTCAGCCTGTTCCCCTTGGTTTCCCGTGAATTGGGCCATCGGTTTGATGTCGAGCGGGCTCTCCGGTTTGGAACTCTCCCCCTGTCTTGGCACAGTGAAGATCCAGCCACCTTTTTGAGGGGATACACCCAAACCTACCTGCAGGAAGAAGTCAAAAGCGAGGCTCTGACTCGAAACTTGGGTGGTTTTGCTCGTTTTTTAGAAGTGGCGGCTCGCCAAAACGGGCAGGTCACCAATGTTTCAAATATTTCACGAGACGCGCTTGTGGCTCGACAAACCGTACAGGGTTTTTTTGAGGTGTTGATCGATACCTTGATGGGGTTTTGGTTGCCGGCCTGGAAATTAAAACGGGCCACCAAACAAGCGACACATCCTAAGTTTTATTTTTTTGATCCCGGGGTGGCCCGTGCTTTATCGGAGCGGGCCGCCTATCCGGTTCAGCCGGAGGAAAAAGGATTTCTGGTTGAAACGCTTCTCCTGAGTGAACTGCGCGCCTATCTTTCCTATCACCGCCTCCATTATCCCCTGTCGTTCTGGAGAAGTCACGATGGGGTGGAAGTGGATGTTCTCTTCGAAACCCAACGTGGATATTTGGCCCTGGAAATAAAAAGTGCTTCAAGGTGGGAAGACCGCTATGGACAGGGTCTGCGTCGAATCCGGGAGGAACTGGGGTCGCGGGTAAAATGCTTAGGTGTCTTTTTAGGAGATCGAGATCGCGTGTCTTCCCACGGGGATGTTTGGACGGTGCCCCATTTTTTAACCCGGCTCTGGGATGGGGAAATTTTTGAATAGTCAAAACCTCTCCGCTTTTTCCATTCTCTTCCATTGACCGATTCGGATCTTTGCCCCCATTTTGGGGTTTGCGGGGGGTGCGCCACACAAGATCAAGCCTACGGGGATCAGTTGGCGTTCAAAGAGGATTTGGTGCGACGTGTGCTCGCTCCCTTTTCTCCCGCGGCTTTCCTCCCAATTCTTCCTTCCCCGGATACCGTTTATTACCGCAATAAAATGGAATTCGCGTTTGGTGGGTTGAAGGATCAACCGCCGCTCTTGGGACTTCGTCAGAAAGGGAAATTCGATCGAATAGTCGATCTGACCGAATGTCGGCTCCAATCCCCGGAGGTGGGGCCCCTTCTTGCGGCGGTACGGGCCTGGGCCATTCAAGAAAAACTTCCCACCTATCATTTAAAATCCCACCGGGGTTTCTTACGTTACCTTGTGGTGCGGGAAGGGAAGAACACGGGGCAACGGATGGTGTGTTTGGTCACCAGCGAGGGGGAAATCCCTCGGGAATCTTTCTTGGCGGCCCTTCGGTCTTCCGAAGCGCGGGTGGACACGGTGGTCTGGAGCGTGAACGCGGGCTTATCGGATGTGGCGTGGGGGGAAGAACGGGCGGTCCTTTTGGGACCCGGTTTTATCGAAGACAAATTGGGGGATCTGACTTTCCGGATATCGCCCCGGACATTTTTTCAAACCAATACCCGGGGGGCGGAACGACTGTATCAGGTGATCAAAGGAGGTCTTCCGACCTCTGGGGGAACACTTTTTGATCTTTATTGTGGTTCTGGATCGATTGGGCTCTATTGTGCGGATCGCGTGAAGCACGTCATCGGGATTGAACTCAATCCCCAAGCCGTGGCGGATGCCCGATCCAACGCCGAATCTTTCGGGGTTTCCCAAACGGAATTTCACGCCATGGATGCCTCCACGTTTGCTCAATCAGCGGAATTCCTGGAAAGGTGGAAATCCCCCGGCGCCCGGGCGGTCTTGGATCCGCCCCGGCCGGGACTTCAACCCGATGTGAGAAAACTTTTGCTGGACCACCCCATTGAACAATGGATTTACGTGTCGTGCAATCCGGAATCACTCGCGAAGGATCTGGTTTCTCTCGCGTCGACCTACCGCATCGATAGTGTTCAGGTGGTGGACCTTTTTCCGCACACGCCCCATGTGGAAACCGTTGTGTTTTTGAATAAAAGGGAAAACCTTTCAAAAAGGTAAAGAGATTCGAATTACGGAAGTTCGCCCAACTGTTTGAGGGCTTCTTTGAGGTCGGCGTCGTGTTTGTGGCTTTCGAGTTTGGCGGTGAGGCTGTACGCGCAGGGGACGACGAAGAGGGTCAGGAGCGCGGAGACCAAAACACCACCGATGATGACGAGGGCCATGGGGACCCGGGTTTCGGCGCCCGGGCCCAGGGCCAGGGCGGGGGGAATGGCGGCGGCCACGGTGGCCACTGTTGTCATGAGAATGGGGCGAAGTCGAATGGGACAGGCTTCCATGAGGGCGTCTTGTACATTGAGACCTTTTTTGGTTCGCCGTTCATTGGTGAAATCCACCAGCATGATCGCGTTTTTCTTCACGATACCCATTAAGAGCACAATCCCAATCATACTGAACATGTTGAGCGACTGGCCCCCGAGCCAGAGGGCCAAGACGGCGCCTGTAACACTAAAGGGGAGCGCGATCAAGACCAACGCGGGGTGAATGAAACTGTTGAATTGGGACCCCATGACCATGTAGGCGATGAGCACGCCCAAAACCAGGGCGACCACGAGGCCCAGGAAGGCTTCTTGAAACGTTTCTGAGGCGCCGGTGAAAACCATCTTCACGCCTTCTGGAACGACCTCTTTTTCGATTTTCCGCATGGCGGCCATGGCGTCGGCCTGGGATTTTCCCGTGGCGACGTTGGCAAAAAGGCGAATGGCTCGAGAGCGATTTTCCCGGGTGATGGTAAGCAGTGTTTTTCGTTCTTGGACCGTGGTCACGTCGGTTAAAGGAACCACCTGGCCGCGGTTGTTCCGCACGCTGATTTTTTGGATGTCGGAGGGGTTGTCCCGATAGCGTTCGGGGAACCGAACCCGGATGTCGTAGCGTCGTCCTCCCCGGGAAAATTTGCCCACCCGTTGACCGCCCAGGGTGGCATTGACAACCTCTCCAATGGCCGAGATACTGACGCCGCGTTCCGCCGCGGCCTTGCGGTTTGGAAATATTTGGACTTCCGGCATGCCGAGTTCGTAGTTGGAATCGACATCCACCATGAGACCTGTTTCGATCATCCGGGTTTTGACTTTTTCGCTGACCTCCGCCAGTTCGTCCCAGTCTCGGCCTCGCAGCGAGAGGTCCACGGGAAACCCGGGTTCCGCGCCGCCTCCGGCCACGGAGAGGTCTTGCAAAAGAGCTTTTTCAACGCCAGGGAGCTTGTTTAATTCGTCCCGGAAAATGTCCATGAGTTCCTGTTGGGTGAACGATTTTTTCCGGCCCGAGGGAACAGGGCGATCGTTCGGTTGCTTGAGGGTAATAAACATGAAGGCGGAGTTGATTTCACCGCCTTCAAAACCGCCCACGGCGGCGTAGTACCGTTCCACTTCGCCGCGCGAAAGGGTGAAGTCTTCCGCTTTTTTTAATGTTTCATCGGTAAAAGCCAAGGAGGACCCCACCGGGGTTTGCAGGCGTACGAAAAGCATGCTTTGGTCTTGGGGAGGCATCAGCTCTTTCTTAATGGGTTTGAAAAGGTAGAGAGAAGCGGAAAAAAGGACGATCGAAAGGACCACCACTTTCCATCGATTTCGCAGGCAGAGTTGCAACGCGGTGGTATACCCCTGGGAGAGAACACCCATGAGCCGATCCATCCCTCGGGAAACGATGCCCCCTTGGCCCACTTCCAGAAATTGGGAACAGCGCATGGGAGCTAAGGTGAGGGCTTCTAAAAGGGAAAGCATGACGGCCACCGAAATGGTCATCCCGAACTGGAAGAAATACTTGCCAATCACCCCTTTGATAAACACCACGGGGACGAAGATGGCCAGGATGGCCACTGAGGTGGCCATAGCGGCGAAATAGATTTCCCGCGCGCCCAAGATGGACGCTTGCACCCGTGGTTCGCCCATTTCCCGGTGCCGAACGATGTTTTCCAAGACCATGATCGCGTCGTCCACAACGACACCGACGACCAGGGTCAGGCCTAAAAGGGTAAACGTGTTTTGGGTGAACCCCAGCATTTGGAGAATAATGAAGGTCCCCAGAATGGATGTGGGGATCGCCAGGATGATGTTCATGGCGGAACTCCATGAACCCAAGAAGAGCCAACAGATGAGGGAGGTGAGGGCCGCCGCAAGAATGAGGTTAAAGTTCAGCTCGTGGGTGGACTGTTTCACAAACGCTGTGCCGTCAAAGTTGACCGCCAAGAAGATGCCTTCCGGAAGGGTTTTTTGAAGGGCTTCCACTTTTTTGATGACGCGTTCGCCCACTTCCACCATGTTCGCGTTCCGCTGTTTCAAGATCCCCAACCCCACGGCGGGTTTCTGATTGACGCGGGAGATGGCTCGGGCGTCGGCCAAGCCGTCTTCCACCGTGGCCACGTCTTTCAATCGGAACGGTCGATAAACCGGTGCTCCATTTCGGGTGGGAATAATGAGGTTTTTGAATTCCGCCGGGTCCGAGATCTCCCCCATCACCCGGAGGTTCCATTCTACCGTGGGGGAGGTTAAATACCCCGCGGGTCTTTCGCTGTGTTCACTTTGAACGGCGGCCACCACGTCCTGGACGGTGATTTCCGTGTCTCTCATTTTTTGAGGATCCAACCACACCCGCAGGGACGGTTCCACATAGCCACCCAGGAAGACGTTTCCGACACCGGGAATGGTGGTGAACTCTTGTTTCAGGTTGTCCCGCACCAACTCCATCAAGTAGCGCAGGGGCCGGTCTCCCGAAACCGACAACCACATGAACGGCTGATCCTCTGGATTGAACTTGGCAATGATTGGGGGATCCAAATCTTTCGGCAGGTTGAATTGGGCCTGGGAGATGGTGCTTTGAACTTCTTGGAGGGCCACATCCACATCCGTTTTTAAATCAAATTCGATAATGATGGACGCTTGGCCAAGCCGGGACGTGGAATTTATTTTCTTCACGCCCTTGACGGAGGTAACGGCATCTTCAATCACGTCCACCACGTCTGTTTCCATCACTTCGGGTGAGGCCCCTTCCCAGCGGGTCATCACGCTGATGATGGGGAAATCCACATCGGGCAACTGACTTTTTCCAATGGAGAAAAAGCTGATGATGCCAAAGATGATCATCCCTGCCATGAGCATCCAGGCAAACACAGGATTTTTTATGGCGATGTCGGAAAGTTTCATGGTAAGGTCCCCGTGGCGACCCCTAAGGCCACCTGCCGACGTTGGGATTCCACGCTCGCGTCATCCAGGGCGCGTTTGGCGGCTTGCATTAAGTTCATGGCGTTCAAAACGTCGAGATTGGTCACCAACCCGAGCCGGTATTCTCGCCGTTGGGCTTCGTAACTTTTTTGGGCGGTCCGGTAGGCTTCCGCCAGGGGCGGGGCTTCGTCAAGAGAGGACGTCCAAGCGGCGTAGGCCTTTTTAACGTCGCTTTGAACGCTCCGTTCCGCTTGTTCCAATGTCAATTGGGCTTGTGTCAGGATGGAGCGGGCTTCGTTCACGCGGGCTTTGACGGTTCCCCCCTGGAAGAGGGGGACGTTCAAGTTCAGCATCACGTCCCAATGGATGGAATCGTAAACCGAGGGCCGTTGGGTGTAATAATTTCCCGCGACCTTGGCGCTGGGCCAGTAGGAACCCTTTTCGTAGCGAACCCGAAGCGCTTGGCCTAAAATTTCCTCCCGTTGGGCTTCCAGGTCTGGCCGTTGGGCGGCCAGGTTTAAATAGGTGTTCAAAGGGGATGGGGGATCTCCCCTCTCGGGAGGGGAAATTGGGAGAGGGCCCAGGTTCTGGCCGAGCAAGAACGTGAGGGTTTCACGGGCCACGAGGATTTGTCCCTTCAAGTGAACCTGGACGGCTTTCAAGGCGGCCAGTTGCGATTCCGCGCTCAAGACTTCTCCTTCCCGGGACTTGCCGAGCCGGAAAAAGGATTTCAGTTCGTCCACTCGTTCCTGGGCTAATTTTACAGAAGTGGTGCCGTTGGCCTGGGCGGTTTCCAGAGACAAAATATCGAAATAGGCCTGGGCGACCTCGTTATAGAGTTGAAGTTCCGATTGACGCAACCGCCACTGGTCCCGGGCTTGCTGTTTCTTAAATCCGGAATAGGCGGAAAATTCTCTCAGGCCCGTAAAAAGGGGTTGCTCCAGCATGAATTTGGATTCCACTTGATTTTTTTCCTGCCCCTCGCCCAATAACCCGGAATTCATTCCGCTGCTCTCCTGTCGGATGTCTCTCCAATCCCAGGAAAAGCGGGGAAAAATACCCCCCAGGGCCGCCTGGGCCTGGAGCGCGGACTGACGGATGGATTCTTTCTGGCGTTTGAGCGGCTCACTTTTTTCAGCGGCAAGCTGGTAACAGTACTTCAGGTCAAACGCCTGCCCTGTTCGTGGGGACGGCAGATCGCCCGCTCTCGCAGAGATAGAGAACGCGATAAGAAGTGGAACAAAACGGATCGTTCGATTCATGATCGGACACATTCTATCTAAAGCGGGGATTCCTTGCAGGTATTAAATAAACTCCCATCCCCACGTTCTGGGGTTTCATCTGGTATAATGCGCCTTCCAGCCATGGCCCTCGATCCGCAACTCCTTGATACATTGAATCCTCCTCAACGGGAAGCCGTGACCCATGGGGAAGGGCCCCTGCTGATTTTGGCCGGTGCTGGGTCGGGAAAAACACGGGTCATTACCTTCCGGATCGCTCATTTGTTGTCGGAGGGCGTTCCGGCTTGGAACATTCTTGCCGTCACCTTTACCAATAAGGCGGCGGCCGAAATGCGGCACCGGGTGGACGAGCTTACGGGCGGGGCGGGGCGGGGGGTTTGGATATCCACGTTCCACGCTTTTTGTGCCCAGTTTCTCCGGGTGGAAGCGGCCGCGGTGGGGTTGGACCCGCACTATGTGATCTACGATTCCAACGATCAGGCCCAGGTGTTGAAAGAAGTTCTCCGCGAATTGAAATTGGACGAGAAAAAATACAAACCAAACCAGGTCTTGGGTGTTATTTCCCGTGCCAAAGATGACCTCCTGGACGCGGAATCCTACGCGATCCATGCCATGGCTCAAAACGATCCTTTTCGCCAAGTGGCTGCCACTCTTTACGGGCACTACCAGAAAAAACTGATCCGGGCGAACGCTTTGGATTTTGGTGACCTGATCCTGCGCGTTTCGGTGGCGTTGCGGGACAATATCCCTCTTCGGCAGAAATACCAGGCCCGGTTCCGCCATGTGATGGTGGATGAGTACCAAGACACCAATCACGCCCAATATTTGTTGGCGAAACATTTGGTGGCTCCTCCCAAGAATCTCTGTGTGGTGGGGGACGATGACCAATCCATCTACTCTTTCCGTGGGGCGGATGTGCGCAATATCTTGGAATACGAGCGGGATTATTCTGGAGCCAAAGTGGTAAAGTTGGAGCAGAATTATCGCTCCACGCAACCCATTCTGACCGTTGCCCACAACGTGATCTCCAAGAATAAGTTCCGGAAAGACAAACAATTGTGGACAGACAAAGGGGAGGGAGAGCCCGTTCGGTTTCAGGAATTTGCGGACGAACTTCAAGAGGCGGGGTTTATTGCGCGAGAGTCGGCCCGGTATTTGGCCGAGGGCCGGCGGCGGTCGGACATCGCTGTGTTTTATCGCACGAACGCCCAGTCTCGGGTTTTGGAAGATGCGTTCCGTCGGGAAAATATTCCCTACACGCTGGTGGGAAGCTTGCGGTTTTACGAGCGGATGGAAGTAAAAGATGTTTTGGCCTATTTGCGCGTGGCGGTGAACCCGGCCGATTCTGTAGCGGTCAAACGCATCATTAACGTCCCGACGCGGGGGATAGGGAAAACGACCCTTCAGGCGCTGGAAGCAGATGCCGCCGTCCGTGGTGTCAGTTTTTATGACGCGGTCACCGTCATGGCCCAGAATCCCGAGGCTCCCTCCGGTGCCCGGGGAAATTTAAACAAGTTTTTGGATATCATGAAGTCCTTGCAAGCCGCCCTGCCCACGGGCACGGCGGCTTTTATGGTTCAAACCGTCTTAGAGTCGGCGGGTTACTGGGCTTATTGGGAAGAACAGGCTGGGTCGGACCCGGAAGCCGCGCACCGACTGGACAACCTGCAGGAACTGGTGAACGCGGCTAAAGAATTTGAGGAAGCCATGGAAGACAAAACTGTGGCGTCTTTCCTCGAGAAGGTTTCATTAGCTTCGGGGCTGGATGCTCTTAAGGAAGATGGCGGCTCGGTCACTCTTATGACGGTTCATTTGGCCAAGGGCCTTGAGTTTCCCATTGTCTATGTGACGGGTTTGGAAGAGGGGTTGTTCCCCATCGGTGAATCTTCCTTTGATGAAAAAGAGTTGGAAGAGGAACGGCGGCTGGCTTACGTGGCCATCACGCGCGCCCGGGAACTTTTGACGCTGACCTCGGCTTCTTCCCGTCGTATTTATGGGAGGTCCCACTGGAACGTCCCGTCCCGATTTGTTACCGAAGCGGGGTTGATCGAGGCTCCCATGCCCCGGGCTTCCACGTCTTCTTCTTGGGGGCAAGAGTCACGGGGCTTTTCCCCATCGCGGGGGGCCACCGCCCCCGCTCCGCTGGGGTCCTATGATCCCGATGAGGACGCCACAGTTCCCACACTCGCCAAGGGCCCCAATCCCCTTCGTTCGGGACAACGGGTTCGCCATCCCCTCTTTGGGGAAGGAAAGATCTTGGACAAATCCGGGACCGGGGAAAACGTTAAAGTCACGGTCCTCTTCGATTCCGGAGCGCGAAAACAAATTTTAGCCCGCTACGCCAACTTCGAGCCCGCTTAACTTTTTTAAAAATTTCCTAAAAACGTGACTCAGTGGAGGGAAGGATGGTTCAAATGGAATTTTCAGAAGCTGAATTCAGGAAGTTGCTTGAAATGGTTTGTTTGGCCGATTGGGTGAAAAACGCACACGCGGAACCCGATTCAACGGTGAATCCGTATTCCCTTGAACAGAAAATATATAAAGAGGCCAAGGCGGCGGGGTGTGGAGACTGGGTGACCTTCAACGGAAAAGAGAACGTCTATGTCCCCTCGCAAAACTTGGAGGAGAAGTTTCACGGGGTATTGGACGAATACAATGATGAGACCTTTTGGGAAGAATTGGTCACCCGAATGGCGATTCGGGATGTGGAGGAGGACAAAGGTCAAGACGCTTTAGAAAAGATGTCCCCGGATCAACAGTTACGGGCCCTTCGTCCCTTGGAAGAAAGATACCAGGCCGAAACGGAAACCCATGGAATTGATCGGTTGGAGATCGTGGAGTCCTAGGTATATAAGTCCGGGTTCAGTTTTATCATTCCCATGTTTCTCGTCGGATGAATTTTTGGACCAGTTAACCCGATACTCATCTAGAGATCCCCTCCCAAAGGCCTCCGCGAGGAGGCAGGGATGGTGGAAGAAATGGTGAAGAAGGCGAAGCGGAACGCGGGATTTACACCCACGATTTTGACACAACCTCCCCTAAATGCTGGAGTATAAAACACTGTAAATCGGAGGGATCTCTTGTTGAAGAGACGGAGGGGACGGCTTTTCTTTGGGTGGGTTTGTTTCTGGATTTCGGTTTGCTCTGGAGTGGGTTGGGGGGGCGAGGTTCGGTTTGTGCCGGCTCGGGAATATTTTCAGACGGTTGAATCGGAACTAGGGCAGGCGACTTCCTCGATTACGGTTTGTCTTTACTCCTTTACCTTTCGGCCCCATCAATCGGAGTCGCCGGTGTTTGCATTGGCTCATGCCCTCAAGAGAGCCCATGATCGTGGGGTTCATGTGGAAGTTCTTCTGGATCAAAACATCGATTTCTTGGGAACGGGGGATTTGTCCGAAGGGAAGAACACGCCGGCTTATCAATTCCTGCGGGCGCAGGGGATTCCCGTTTATTTCGACAGCCCGTCCACTTATACCCATTCGAAAGTGGTGGTGATCGACGGAATAACCGTTCTTTTGGGATCCTCCAATTGGACGGATTCGGCTTTTAACCGGAATGTTGAGGCGAACGTCATCGTTCGGTCCACCGACGTGGCGCGGGATGTCTTGGCCAGCGTTCGGGCTATCCCCCAGCAGGACCCCTTGCCCCAGAACGAAAGGGAAGGCGTGGAGGTGCCGGGGGCGTTTCTCGAAAAGCCGGACCTGTTTGGGCGTATGGTGAGGCGGCAGGACGCGCGGGCGTTTGATCTGTACCTGTTTCTTCTCAAAGAGCAGGCCACCCGGGACCTTCCCTTTGGGGTTTCCTTCTTATTGGATGATTTGAAACTGGCGCAAGCGTTGGGAACCTCCACGCGAAAACCTTCGTCTTATCGTCGTGAAAATAGGAAAATAATGACGAAACTTCAGAATTCCTATGGGCTTCTCTCCTTCACACCGGGCCCCCATCACGTGGCGGTGAGTCTCACCCCTTGGTCTGGCCCACGTTCGGCCTTTATCCCTCTGCCCTATTGGTCTTTGGGCTGGGATCGGGAACTCCTTTTTCGAGAAAAAAGTTTTTATCTCGTTTCTCAATATGAGTCCGCGGTGTCCACGCGTCGTCCCCGGTGGTCGGTGGCGCACAAGGTCTTAACCCGTCGTTACGGGGCCTCGCGTTGGTTTTTTGGTCAGGGAGCCACAGGGCTTCGGCGGCGGAACCTGTTGGAGATTGAATACGCGCCTTACACGGGAGCGGATATCCCTCGGAAGCCGACTTTTTACACCCCCAACGCGCTTTACGACCCGTTGGAGTTGAAAAAAAAGATGCAATCCCTCTCCTTGCGCTATGGGGACGAGGCGTTTGACCGGGCCCGGAAGGCCGCCGCCGAGGTGTTTGAAGATTCCGATGTGAAGGGGATGGAACAGTTGATTCGTTTGGAAAGCCAATATGGGCGGGAACGGGTGGATGCGGCGGTGAAAATTATCGAGAAAAAGAACCCGGACAGTCCTTTGCGAAACTTGGGTTATCTCATCGGGACCATTCGGAAGTTGGAGTGATAGGGCTTTAGGTTGCTTCAAAAAAGACTTGACAAAATCTGTAGACATGGCATAATGAAGGCCGTAAGATTGAAGTTTGGCTTCCGGTACGTCGGTGGAACATCATCGTAACAGGCCGTGTGGACAAACGTCCTCGCGGCTTTTTTTCGCGTGAGATTCGCTCAGGAATGCGCTTCAGAAACTATCTTACATGGACGGTGATGTTTCAATGAAAGGCACAGTGAAATGGTTCAACGCATCCAAAGGGTTTGGTTTCATTACCCCCGAGGGTGGTGCGGAGGACGTGTTTGTACACTTCTCGGCCATTCAAGGGGAAGGCTACAAGTCCCTGAATGATGGTCAAGCGGTGGAGCTCGAGGTGACCAAAGGCCCCAAAGGCTTGCAGGCCGCCAACGTTCGCCCGTTGTAACCAATAGGCTTCGTTAGGAAAGGCTCCCATCGGTTTTGCCGGTGGGGGCCTTTCTCTTTTTTTAGGTATAATGTGTCCCCTATGAAAAACAAACAAACCACCGTTTCCTTGGGCTCCATCAAAATTTCTAACGACCGTCCGTTTGTCCTCATCGCGGGGCCTTGCGTGGTTGAAAGCGAAGCGCTCACGTTACGGATTGCCGCCCGACTTCACGAGATCGGTCGCCGGTTGCGTGTGCCTGTTATCTTTAAGGCTTCTTACGATAAGGCCAACCGCTCTTCTTCCACTTCTTTTCGCGGGAGGGGGGCTTCGGAAGGGTTGGCGGTCTTGGCCAAAGTCAAACGGGAGTGGGGCTTGCCCATCCTGACCGATGTTCATTCCGTTTCTGAAATTCCGGCCGCAGCGACGGTGGCGGACATCTTACAGATCCCCGCTTTCCTGTGCCGTCAAACGGATTTGGTGGTGGCCGCGGCCCAATCGGGTCGGGTGATCAACGTGAAAAAGGGACAGTTCCTCTCCCCTTGGGACACAAAAAATATTGTTGAGAAAGTGCGGGACGCGGGGTCTGATCGTTTGCTTCTCACCGAGCGTGGGGCCTCTTTCGGTTACAACAATTTGGTGGTGGACATGCGGAGTCTCGATGTGCTGCGGGGGTTCGGATCGCCGGTGGTGTTTGACGCGACCCATTCGGTTCAGTTGCCAGGGGGGAAAGGTACGGCGTCGGGTGGGCAACGGGAGTTTATTTATCCCTTGGCCCGGGCCGCTGTGGCGGTGGGGGTGGCGGCGGTTTTTATGGAGGTGCATCCTGACCCCGAAAAAGCGCTTTCCGATGGTCCCAACGCGGTTCGTTTGGCCCATGTGCCGGAACTTTTGAAACGGCTTCAAGCCCTCGACCGGGTGGTCAAAGGGCGCGGGTTCACCCGCAACAATTTCCTCTAGAGAGGGTTCCATGAAAAAATACGACTCCCCGAAAATGCCCTCTGCCCCTGGGGTGGCACCTCTGACCGCACCGTGGCGGCCCACGTGGCGGTGGCATTTGAAAGCCCTGGTGGGCATCTATGTGTTCTGCGCTATTTTTTATTTGGCCGTCGACAGGTGGCTTTCTTCGCTCCCGGAGCCCTACGCGTTGCGGGACATCCCCGTGGAATTGACCCCCTGGTTAAAAAAGTAGTTTTGAAATGAAAAAACCCTCCCCTCAATCGGCCGCGCGCTGGCTGGCCCGTGCGCGTCGAACCCTTCTCATTGAATCTCGCGCGGTGGCCGAACAAGCGCGCCATTTGGACCGGTCATTTCTTCAGGCGGCGGAGCGTCTGATTCGGACCCGGGGTCGTGTGGTGGTCATGGGCATTGGAAAATCAGGACTGATCGGGCGAAAATTGGCCGCCACTCTATCGTCGACTGGAACCGCGTCGTTTTTTGTTCATCCCACGGAGGGGTTGCATGGCGATGTGGGGATGCTGCTCCCTGGAGACACCGTTCTGGCGTTGTCCCATTCCGGTGAAACGGAGGAGCTGAAAAAAATTCTGGGGACGCTACGGACCTTGCGGGTTTTCCTCATTGCCATGACGGGGCGGCCCCGCTCTCCGTTAGGGCGCGCGGCCCAGGTGGTGATCAACACCGCGGTCTCCAGCGAAGCCTGTCCCTTCAATATTACCCCCACCGCTTCGACCACGGCCATGTTGGCCCTAGGCGATGCCTTGGCTCTGCTCGTTATGGAAATGCGGGGGTTTGGTCGGGAAGACTTTGCCCGCTTGCATCCCGCGGGGACCTTGGGAAAAAAATTGACGCTCCGGGTGGGCGATTTGATGCGGAAGGGTTCGGATAATCCTCTTGTTCTGGAATCCCGCCGGGTGGACGATGCTTTGGCCGTGATGACGAAGACCCGGTTGGGGGCCGCCTCGGTGGTGGACAAACGCGGCCGGTTGGTGGGGGTGTTTACAGACGGAGATCTTCGGCGGAAACTGCAGGAGGACCCGGCCTTGCTCACCCGGACCCTTTCGTCGGTCATGACCCGCCGGCCCCGGACCTTGTCACCCGAAGAGTTGGCGTCCGATGTGGCCATCCTCTTTCGGAAGTTTGGGTTGGACAATTTCCCCGTGGTGGACGGACGGAAACGACCCGTGGGCGTTTTGGACGAAAAAGATCTTCTGGAGGAAGGACTTGTCTCTTAAAAAATCGAAGCGACAGATTTTAACGACCCGGGCGTTGCGCGCCCGCGCCCGCGCCATCCGGTTGTTCGCCATGGACGTGGATGGCGTTTTGACCGAGGGATCCATCATTCTTCTGGAGTCAGGGGAAGAAATTAAGTTTTGGAACGTGAAGGACCGAATCGCTTTCTTCATGTTAAAAAAGTTCGGAGAACGGTTCCGTCTGGCCTGGATCACGGGACGCAAATCCCGCCAGGTGGAAGCCCGCGCCAAAGAAGTGGGGGTGGCTGTCCTTCATCAGAACTGTGATCACAAAGGGATCGCGCTCGAGTCCACCATGGCGGACGTGAAAGTCAAAAGTTCGGAAACCCTTTTCGTGGGGGACGATTTGGTGGACTTGCCCGCCCTGCGGCGGGCCGGGTTGGCGGTGTGTCCCGCTGACGCGCATCCCGAAATTAAAAAAGTGTGCCACTGGGTGACGCGGGCGGCGGGCGGACGGGGTGCGGTGCGGGAGGTGGTTGATTTCGTTCTGGAATCCCAAGGACTTCTGGGGCCGTTACTGGAACACTATGAGAACCCGGACCGTCGGCCGAACCCGTAACGTCGCGGCGATCGTGTTGGTCTCCTTGGCGGCGTGTGGGAGGGGCCCGGTCACGTCTCGCGAAGCCGATCCTGGCGGTGGACCGCCGGATCAGACGTTGGGGAAATTTTCCATGGACTCTTTTCAGGGGGGCACGCACCATTGGACGTTGTTTTCCCCTCACGCCGATCTTTTTGATACTGAACACCGGGTGGATTTGGAGACGCCTCAAGTCCAATTTTTCACGGAGGGACGGCCCAGTTCAACGGTCACCGCCGCCCAGGGGCGTATGGACACCGCGTCAAAGGACTTTTGGGCGGGGGGCGGGGTGGTGATGGTGTCCGCCCAAGGCGTTCGCCTGGAGAGTGATTGGGTTCAGTATGAAAAGGCGGCGGATCGTTTTGTGTCCACCGCGCCTGTCACTGTGACACGGGGGCGATCGGTGGTCAAGGGGATCGGGTGGGAGGCACGGTCGGACCTTTCGGATTTGGTGATCCGGAACCAACGGGGAGAAATTGCCCCGGAAGACAATCGGATTTTTAAAAAGAAATGAACCAGGCCTCTTTTTTGGGGGGGGCGCTGATTATGGCTCTCGGGTTGGGAGGGGGCGTTTTAGCGGCGGAGAATCCAGTGGTGGTGTCCACGGATCTTCCCAAGACCATCATCACGAGTGAATCGGCTCGGGTGATCGGGAAAGGTGAATCGGTGGAGTTTCTGGGCAAAGTGACGTTGACGCGGGGGAGCGATTTTTTATCGGCGGATCGTCTGGTTACGGAAGAAAAGAACACGTTCGCTCGTGCGTGGGGGAGTGTTTTTTTTCGACGGGAAAGTTCGGACCAGCCGGTGCTGTGGGAAGCCTGGGGAGACCGGGCGGTTTACGACACGCAGACCGCTTCCGGGACCTTGTGGGGGAAGGGCCGTCCGGCCCGGGCGCGGCGGACGCCGGAAGTGAAGGGTCGTGTGTCCGGGGGGACCGTGGATATGGAATCCCCTCAGATCACGTTGGCTCGGGTGGAACGATCCACCTCTTCCGCGGGGGTCTCCGCTGGGGTGGTTCAGGGAAGTGGCGGGGTTTACTTAAGGAGTGTCGAACGGGGACCGGTCGATCGGCTGACAGAGTTATGGTCCGACCGAGTGGATTTTGATGGCCCGTTGGATCGGTTTCGGCTGGAAGGCGCTTTCGTTCCTTGGTCGGGAATGGCGGTTCCTGGGGGCCCTCCCCCCGCGTTGGATCGACCTTACGCCCGGCAGATTCACGGGTGGGATAAGCGGGAGTTAAGGGGCCTCCTCATCGATATGCATCCGACGGATCGGCGTCTGGTGGTGGAAAAAAGGGTGCGGGCCGATCTCCTGTATGAATCCGCTGTGACGACTCCCGCGGGGGAATCAAGGGAAGGAGGGAACACCGGTGTCTCTAATCGCTGAAAATTTAAAGAAGGCCTATGGCGCGCGCCTTGTGGTGGACGGTGTCACCGTGGAGGTCAATCCCGGTGAAATCGTGGGCCTTTTGGGGCCCAACGGGGCTGGGAAGACAACCAGTTTTCATATGGCGGTGGGGCTGCTTCGTCCGGACGGGGGCCGGATTTCAATCGATGGAAAAGATGTTTCAGACCTCCCGATGTTTAAGCGGGCTCGGGCGGGGTTGGGGTATCTGGCTCAAGAACCCTCCATTTTTCGACGGTTGTCGGTCCGTGATAATCTGGACGCCATTTTAGAGCATCTTCCCTTAACCCCGGAGGAAAAAGTCGCCAAACGTGATGGGCTTTTGTCCGATCTGGGGTTGACCCGATTGGCCAAGCAGATGGCCTACACCCTTTCGGGGGGAGAAAAGCGTCGGACGGAAATCGCTCGAGCGTTGGTGACCGACCCGCGCTACCTGCTCCTGGACGAGCCGTTTGTGGGAATTGACCCCTTAGCGGTGAACGATATTCAAGAGGTTTTAGGTCAACTGAAATCAAAAGGGCTGGGTTTGCTGATCACGGACCACAATGTTCGGGCGACCCTTGAAATAGTCGATCGGGCTTACATCATTCACGCCGGACGCATTCTGGTCCACGGAGGGGCCCACGATCTGATGAAATCTCCGGAAGCTCGGCGGCTCTATCTGGGTGAAAAGTTTCGGTTATGACCCTGAAATCAACGGCTTGAAATTGACACTCTTCCGTTGTAAATGTTAAATTGAGTTTTAACCAATACTGATTCATAGGGACCCCTATGCAAATTCATATTACCGCCCGCCACATCGAATTAACCCCGGCCTTGGCCGAACACACACGCAAGAAGCTGGAACGCATTGCCCGCCATTTCGAAATCGTCTTGCGCGCCCAAGTGATATTGGGCGTTGAAAAACACCGTCACATCGCTGAAGTGGTTGTCCACGCTCAAGGGCATCATGATTTCCGCGCCCGCGAAGTGGCGGGTGACCTCTACGCCGCCATTGACTTGGCGGTGGAGAAACTTCAGTTGCACTTTTCCCGCGAGAAGGATCGCCGGGTTCGCGGTCGTCGGGGGGAGAAATCTCGTCCGGAGGTTGACCCCCTTCCCGAGCCCTCCAAGGAGCCTGTGATCACGCGGATCAGTCGAGTCACCCCCCGCACCCTTTCCGTTGCCGAGGCTTCCCGTGCGTTGGACGATACCGACATGGATTTTCTCCTGTTTTTGGGGGATGACGACGCTGTTCGAATTATCTATCGACGGCAGGATGCCACATTCGGGCTGCTTGAGCCCAACCTCTAGCCTTTTAAGGACTTTCCCTATGAAACTCGTTGATATCCTCCCTTCCAACGCCATCTCTGTCGAGTTGTCGGCCGCCTCCAAAAAAGAAGTTTTGGAAGAGCTCTGTGCCCTGTTGGGGAAAGCTGGAAAACTGCCAGATCCAAAAGCTATGGTTCACATCCTCGAAGAACGCGAAGCCCTCGGCTCCACCGGCATTGGGCAAGGGGTGGCCATTCCGCACGGGAAAGCGCCGTCGATTAAAGCCCAAGCCGCCGCTCTGGGGATTTCACGGCGGGGGGTGGATTTCGATTCCTTGGATGGGGAACCGGTGCATATCGTTTTTCTTCTCATCGCTCCACCGGACGCGGCGGGAAATCATTTAAAAGCGTTGGCGAAAGTCTCTCGTTTGTTGAAGGATAAATTTTTTCGACAAGCGTTGAAAGATTCCAAGAGCGCCGACGAAATCCTGAAGATCATTCGCGAAGAAGACGAGTACTGATGCCTCCCGACGCGGCCGCGGGGAAGCCCCCGCCCCTACACGTCGAGGAACTTTGGAAAAGCCAAGCGGAGCCCCTTCGCCTTTCTCTCTTGGCGGGGCAAGAAGGATTTCAACGGTTGATTCGCGTGGCCGACATCAATCGGCCGGGGCTCACCCTCGCTGGGTTTTTTGAGTTCTACCGGGGCGAACGGATGCAGGTGTTTGGGATGGGAGAGTCCGCTTTTACCGCCACGTTGTCGAGCGCTCAACGCATGGAAATTTTTGACCGGCTTCTCTCCGCTTCGGATCTCCCCTGCGTTATCCTGACCCACGGCCGAGAGCCGGTGCGCGAGATGTTGGAGCAGTGTGACCATTACAAAATCCCCCTCTTTCAATCCCAATGGGAAACCGCTCGTTTCATCGGGGAACTCACGGCCTATTTGGAAGAGCGCTTGGCCCCCACCACTTCTCTGCACGGAACATTGGTGAACGTGTATGGCATGGGCGTTTTGATCCTGGGTTCGTCGGGCATCGGGAAATCGGAGTGCGCTTTGGAATTGTTGAAACGGAGCCACATGTTGGTGGCGGACGATCGCGTGGAGGTTCGCCACAAGCCTGGCGGTATTTTGGTTGGCGCGGGACACCAGTTGGTTCAGCATCACATGGAAGTCCGCGGGCTGGGGATCATTGACGTTTGGAAAATTTTTGGTGTGGGTGCTGTCCTAAAACGGTCGTTAATCGAACTGGTTATTTATTTGGAAACATGGGACAACAAAAAAGAGTATGACCGTATGGGCCTTGAAGAAAAAAGCACCACGTTGTTGGGTGTGGCCGTCCCTGAAATCAGGGTCCCCGTTCAACCGGGACGAAATTTGGGCGCGTTGATTGAAGTGGCCACCTTGAACCAGCGCTTAAAGCAACACGGGGTGCACTCGGCTCGGGAATTGAACGAGCGCCTTATTCAACGCATGTCGGGCCACAGCGCGCGGGCCCAGAACCGTCCCTGATGGCCCCGCCGCGTAGGTCGAAAAAAAAGGTCGCCCGCCGGATGGACTGCGTGGTCGTTTCCGGTCTTTCGGGGGCTGGGAAAACCACCGCCCTGCGCGCCTTGGAAGATATGGGCTATTTTTGCGTGGACAATTTGCCCCTTTCCCTGTTGCCCCCATTGATCCGGTTGTATCAAAATTGGGGCCAGGCGTTGACCAAGATCGCGGTGGGCGTCGATGTTCGGACCGGTCTTCCCGCGCGAGTTTTTCGGAGATCCATTGGGGATTTGACCCACCAAAATATTTCCCCGCGGGTTCTTTTTATGAACGCGGACAACAACACCCTTTTGCGGCGTTTTTCTGAAACCCGGCGTCGTCACCCTTTGGCCGGTTCGGTGGTCAATGGAATCCGACGGGAGCGTCGCATGCTTCATGACGTGGCGGCCTTGGCCGACAAGACCATTGATACCTCCCATTTGACGCCCCCTGAAGTGAAGGAAATGGTGCTGCAAACTCTCGGTCTTCAGCACCCGCGTGGGATGGCGGTGGTGGTGGAATCGTTCGGTTACAAGCATGGCGTTCCCTTGGACGCGGATGTGGTTTGGGACGTGCGCTTCCTGCCAAACCCGAACTACGTCGCCCCCTTGCGGAACCTGACGGGGTTGAGCCCCAAGGTGTCCCGTTACGTTTTGGAGAATCCGCTCACGAAACGTTTTCTCGAACATTTGGCTCCCTTGCAGGATTTCCTTTTGGACCGTTTTTCTCAGGAAGGAAAAAGTTATTTGACGTTGGCGGTGGGGTGTACGGGAGGACGACATCGGAGTGTGGCGGTGGCGGAAGCCCTTGCAGAGATCATTCGAAAGAACGGACGGTTTGATGTTCGCGTTCATCACCGGGATTCGACCCGAGAAAAGGAGTTGCCTCGATGATTGGTGTCTTGGTGGTGACGCACAGTGGGTTGGGCAAAGAATTGATGGTGTGTGCGGAGAATGTGGTGGGAAAGCAATCCGCCCTTCTCGCTCTTGGGGTGGAGGGAACAGAGTCTCCCGATGGATTTGAGGGGCGACTTCGCGCGGCGTTGGCAACGATGGAGACCAACGCGGGAATTCTCGTTTTGTCGGATATGTTGGGCGGAACCCCGTGCAACGTGTGTTTGCGGCTGGCCCGGGACCCGGGGTGCCATTTTGAACTGGTGACGGGCGTCAACTTGCCTATGCTCATTACAGCGCTGGCGAACCGTCACTACATGCCCCTGGCCCAACTGGCTCAAAAGTTGGTGGACGACATGTCCCGGAGCGCGCAACGACCTCTTCAGCGGTTAAGGGATCATCTCTCGCAGGCCGGATGAAATGCTGGTTCTCGTTCGTATCGATGATCGTTTGATTCACGGCCAGGTGGTCGGCGGTTGGTTGCCGGTCATTCAAGCCGAGCGGATTGTGGTGGCGTCTGACCGGGCCGCGGCGGATCCCTTTCAAATAGGATTAATGCGGATGGCCGTGCCGGACCATGTGGCCGTCGATGTTTTGCCCTTGGAGAAAGCCGCGACGGCATTAAAAGCTGGAGCCTGGGGAACCGAACGGGTGATGCTCCTTATTTCCGGGGTTCTTGAACTGGCTCACTTTGTGACCTTGGGTGCCCCAGTGACCCAGGTGAACCTGGGGGGGGTGCACGACGCTCCCGGGCGTCGCATGGTGGCGCCCCATTTGGCGTTTACGCGGGAGGAAAAAGAAGTGTTGGCACGGTTGGTGACCGAGGGGATTTCATTTGAGACTCGTCCCCTTCCGGGGGACGTGCCGGTTCCTTTGGAAGACTACCTTTCTCAACTGAGGAAAGGCTAATATGGCCGCTCTCCTCTCGGCGTTGACCTACGGAATATTTTCGTTGGACCATTTTTCGGTGGGGCCTTTCCTGCTTTCTCGTCCGTTGGTTCTGGGGGGGGTGGTCGGGTTTTTGTTTGGGAATCCGGCCCAGGGTGTTGCTTTAGGTCTTTTCGCTGAATGTCTTTGGGTGATGGTCCCCCCCTCGGGCGCGGGGCAATGGGACGTGGGGTTGGCCGTGGCCTTAGCCGGTGTTTGGGCTTTTGAGGGGACTGTCGGCGCCCGGGTTAAGGGATCGGAATTGGCCTTGGCTTTCATTTTGTCGATTCCCTTTGCGGTGGTGGGGCGGCGGGTGGACCATTGGATGCGCCGTCACACGCGAGTCTTCGCCGTTCGAGCTCTGGCGGGAGTGGAACGGGGGGTGGTGGGCCCCCTTCGTTATGGCCTGATCTTTGGCGCTGTTTTGTGGGGGTTTAAAAGTCTGGTGATTTTTTTCCTGGCGCAATCGTTAGGGGGAGGCGTTTTTCATGGTTTACTTCCTCTCCTGGCTGGCCCCTGGGAGGAGGGGTTGTCTCTCGCCTGGCGGCTCTGGCCTGCGTTGGGGTTGGCCGCGCTCCTTCATCATTTTTCATCACGACTTCGCCGAAGCGGTTGGTCCCTGGTGTCTGGAGGACCCTCATGAAGTTAAAATGGGAGGACCTGGTTCGAATCTTTTTTCGGTCTTTTTTGATTCAAGGTCTCTGGACCACGCAACGGGCACAGAATTTAGGGTATTTGTACAGTGTGTGGCCTGCGTTTCGTCGGTTCTATCCGCGCCGGGAAGATCGTGCGGTTGTGGCCCGGGCGCACGCGGGATATTTCAGTACGCATCCTTACACGGCCGGCGTCCTGATAGGGGTTGTGGTGGGTCTGGAGGAGGACCGATCTTTGGGGCAAGGACCATCGTCTGAGGTGATTCTCTCGGCCCGTTCGGCCATGTCGGGCCCCCTGGCGGCGTTGGGCGAAGGGTTTTTCTGGGGAACGTGGCTTCCCTTTTGTCTCGCGGTGGCGCTTGTGGCCGGGACCTTCCGGCCGTCCTGCGTGAACGGAGCGCCGATTCTTTTTTTGCTGTTGTTTAATCTCCCCCACGTGGTGGTGAGGGGAGCGGGATTATGGCTGGGGTACCGATGGAAAACGGAAGTAGTCCCCCACTTGGCTTCGGTGCGGGTTCAGGTTCTCCTGCCGTTGGTGGCGGCGTTGGGGATGGGGTTGGTTCTTTTGCGCGGAGGGTTGGTGCCGCTCCGGGGGTTTTCAACCGTTCAAAGCTTTTTATGGGTGGGTTTATTTTGGGGTACGCTCAAACTGGGTGTTCGACCATCCATTTTGGCGATGGGGGTTGCGGGAGCTGCCGTGGCCTACTCTTGGGGAAAGGTTCTTCTATGATTGAGCGTACATTTACGGTTCAAAATAAAATGGGTCTTCACGCCCGACCCGCGGCCGCCATGGTCACGGCGCTCCAAAAATTCGAGAGCGAGATTCTTCTTCGCAAAGAGGACCAGGAAGTTGATGGGAAGAGCATCATGGGGATTCTCACCCTGACGGCGGAATACGGATCCAAACTGACCATCATCGCCGAGGGACCCGATGAGCAAGCTGTCATGGACAATATGACCCAATTCTTTAACGATCAGGTTCACGAGGAATAATCCCTTGGTGTCCTCCGCCACTCCGCCTGAAACACGTGTTTTTAAAGGGATCTCGGCTTCGCCGGGGATTGCCATTGGGAAGGCGTTTGTCTTGGAAGATATGGACCTGGCGGTGGGCCGTTGGCAAGTTCCTCCGGAAGCCGTGAAGGCGGAAGTGTCCCGGTTTCGTGGAGCGGTGGCCGACACGCGGAAAGAGATGGTGGGGACCCAACAAAAGATTTTGAAACTTTTGGGAAAAAGCCACGCGCGCTTGATCGAAGCTTATTTGCTGATTTTGGAAGATCCCTTGATTTCAAAAGACGTGGTAAAAAACATTACGACCAATCGGGTCAACGCCGAATACGCCCTGTCCGAAGCGGTGGCCGGCGCCGTTAAAACGTTGGAATCCGCCACCGACGAATATTTCCGGGAGAGGCGGCACGACGTGTTGGACGTGGGACGAAAAATTTTGCTTCACCTCTTGGGGCATGAACCCCATGATTTGGAAGATTTGGATGAACCGTCCGTGATCGTGGCGCGAAATTTGACTCCTTCGGATACCATTCACATGAAAGCCCAATTCGCCGAAGGGTTTGCCACGGACATTGGGGGGCGAACCAGTCACACCGCCATTTTAGCCAACTCCCTGGAAATCCCCGCGGTGGTGGGGTTGCATGAGATCACACGCCACGTTCGCCCCGGGGATATGATGATCGTGGACGGTCGGACCGGGACGGTGATCCTGAACCCCCTGCCCGACGTGGTGGATAACTATCGGCGGGAACGGGACATTCGGGGAGCTGAACGGCGTGATTTGGAACGGTTACGGGATCAGCCCGCCCAAACGCTGGACGGGCATCGGATTGCGTTGGCGGCCAATATCGATTCCCCGAGCGAAATCAAAAATATTTTGGCCAATGGGGCCGAAGGGGTGGGGCTCTATCGGACCGAGTTCCTCTATTTGAACCGGACCACCCTTCCCACGGAAGACGATCACTACCATTTTTACGCCAAGGTCGCTGAATCCATGTTGCCCCATCCCGTGATTCTGCGCACCCTCGATATCGGGGGCGACAAGCTGATGGATCTGGGGTTTCCGGGGATGGGCAAAAGCGAGCCCAACCCGTTTTTGGGTCTTCGGGGGATTCGCCTGGCGTTGCGGCATCCGGACATGTTTCGCACACAGATCCGCGCTATTTTGCGGGCGTCCGCCCACGGGAAAGTGCGGGTGATGTTTCCCATGATTTCCGGGCTCGAAGAATTTCGGGAGGCGCGAAAAATAGTAACGGAATGCATGACGGAGCTCCGCCATAAGAAAATTTCTTTTGATGATAAAATTGAAGTGGGGCTCATGATCGAGGTTCCCTCCGCGGCTCTGGTGGTGGACTATTTGGCCCGGGAAGCGGATTTCATGTCCATCGGGACCAACGACCTGATTCAATACACCTTGGCGGTGGACCGGGTGAACGATGAAGTTTCTCATCTCTACGAGCCCTTGCACCCGGCGATCCTTCGCTTGATTTTGCAGACAGTGCAGGCCGGCCACGCCGCGGGGAAATGGGTTGGCATGTGCGGTGAAATGGCCGGCGACGCGGAACTGACGCCGATCCTTTTGGGGTTGGGGTTGGACGAACTTTCTGTCTCTTCTGGAATGGTTCCCAAAATTAAGAAGGTGATTCGAGAAACGAATTACGCGGAATGTCACTCCCTTGCGGTGGAGATGATGAAAGATCCTTCCTCGGAGAACGTTCAAAACATCCTTCGTCGGTTCCGAAACCGTTAACCGTCCTTCTTCCATGGAAACCGCCGATATCCGAAACTTTTGCATCATCGCCCACATCGACCACGGGAAAAGCACCCTGGCCGACCGACTCTTAGAGGCGACGGGGACGGTACAGGTCCGTGAAATGCGGGCCCAAATATTGGACGGGATGGAATTGGAGCGGGAGCGCGGGATCACCATCAAAGCCAAAGCTGTCCGGATGAACTGGACGTCTCAGGGGAAGACCTATCTCCTGAATTTGATTGACACCCCGGGGCATGTGGATTTTACCTATGAAGTGAGCCGCGCGATGGCGGCGTGTGAAGGGGCTCTTCTCTTGGTGGACGCCAGCCAAGGGGTTGAGGCGCAGACGTTGGCCAACGCTCAACTGGCCATTGACGCGGGACTCCAACTGATTCCGATCATTAATAAAATTGATCTTCCCTCCGCGGATCCCGTCAGTGTTCAAAATGAAATTCATGAATTTTTGGGACTGGATATCCCTGGGATTCCCGCGAGTGCCAAGGCGGGAAAAGGGATTCCGGAAATTCTTCAGGCCATTGTGGAGCGGATTCCCGCTCCCACGGGAGATCCGGAGAAGCCTTTAGCGGCTCTAGTTTTTGATTCTGTTTACGATGCGTATCGTGGGGTTATTGTCTACGTTCGAATCATTGATGGGGTTCTTAAACCAGGTCAAAAAGTCCGGTTCATGGGGTCGGGGGACGTGGATGAGGTGGAAGAGGTGGGCCACCTTCAACTGAAATACGTGAAGGCGGAGTCCCTCTCCGCTGGTGAAGCGGGGTATGTGGTTTGCGGGATCAAAGACATTCACCAGGTCCAAGTGGGGGACACGATCACGGAGCATTTGCGTCCCACCCTGACGCCCCATGTGGGGTATCGGGAAATGAAACCGTTCGTTTTTGCGGGGTTTTACCCTATCGCCCAGGCGGACTACGAAAGTTTAAAAAAGGCCATCGACAAACTTCATTTGGAAGACGCGGCTTTCTTTCACCAGCCCGAGACTTCCGTGGCGTTGGGGTTCGGTTTCCGCTGTGGGTTTTTGGGATTGTTGCACATGGACATTATTCAAGAACGGGTCAGGCGGGAATTTAACGTGGATATCCTCGTGACAGCACCGACCGTCATTTATCGCGTCACGACGCAAAACGGGGCAACCGCTGAATACGACAGCCCGGCCAAGTTTCCTGCCTACGGGGACATAAAAGAGATTGAGGAACCCTATGTGCTCGCCACGGTTGTGGTGCCGTCTGAATTCGTGGGGCCGGTCATGCAATTGTGTCAGGAGCGCCGGGGTCAATTCCTGGACATGAAATATTTAACACCCACACGGGTGGTCTTGAAATACGAGACCCCTTTGGCGGAAGTGGTTGTGGATTTTTACGACGCGTTGAAATCTATTTCGAAAGGCTATGCGTCGTTTGATTACGAACACGTGGGCTATCGTCCCGGCGATCTGTTGCGCATGGACATCCTTATTGACGAGGAAGAAGTGGACGCTTTTTCTTTTGTGGTTCCGGCGGCCGTGGCGGCCTATCGGGGGCGGGAAATTTGCGAGAAATTACGGGAACTGATTCCCCGGCAAATGTTTGAGATTCCCATTCAAGCGAAGTTGGGCGGGCGGATCATCGCGCGAGAAACCGTGCGTGCCATGCGCAAGGACGTTTTGGCGAAATGTTACGGGGGCGATATTTCACGTAAACGAAAACTTTTGGAAAAGCAGAAAGAAGGGAAAAAGCGGATGCGTCAGTTTGGTGCGGTGGAAATCCCCCAAGAAGCGTTTCTGGCGGTCCTTCGTCGGGACGACGGCGGGCCCAAAAAGGAATAACCCATGGAAGAAAAACTGTTTTGGATTTCGTTGGTGAGTGGGGGCTACGCCCTGGCGTTCAAGCTGTTCTTGCGAGTCCCGAAACGCTTGGAACAATCCACGCGCGTTCTATTGCTCAATGGACTTTTTTGGGCTTTCGTGGGTCTGGCGGCGGGATTCCTGATTGCCTCTTATAAAGAACTCAATACGCTCTCCGTTCCGTTAGGGATGGCGTGTGCTCTGGCGGGGGGGATCCTGGGGGTACTTTGGGGACTCCCGATTCAAGTTAAGCGGGGGGCTATTCCGTTTCTCTGGTCGCTCCAGGGGGTCTTATTGACAGGGGCCTTGGGGGGGGTGTTGGGAATCGAACGGGCGGGATGGATCACGGGGGTTTTGGGTATCGGTCTTTTGGGCGGAGGGGCGGGGGTTTTGGCGCGGAACACGACGGTGTCTGTGGGCCGAGCTTCTGTAGCCGGGTTTTTGGCGGCCCAGGGCGCGTTGGCCGGGTATTGGTTTTCCAGTGCGGGGGCGGGGGGGCCATCCCTTTGGACGATGGTCTTTTTAGGAGCGGGCGGCTACTATTTGGGCAACACCTGGCGCCCCCGCGTGAAATGGTCGGCGGAAGAAAACGGTGTTCTTCTTCGCGAGAGTTTGGAATGGGCGGACACGGGGTTTTCCGCCATCCTCTTAGCCGCCACGATCATGTTTTTCGTGGTTCAAGCGTTTAAAATTCCGTCGGGGTCCATGCGGAGCACTCTGTTGGAAGGGGATCACCTCTTCGTTAATAAGTTTATTTATGGGTTGCGGGTTCCCTACACAGGTCAGCGAATCTTTCGGTGGCGGGAAGTTCAGCGGGGGGATATCATCGTCTTTCGGTTTCCAGCGGACGAGAAAGAGAATCCCCACTATGGAAAAGATTTCATTAAACGGGCCATCGGTGTTCCGGGGGATACGATCGAGATTAAAGACAAACGGGTGTTTGTGAATGGGGTGGAGCAGACGGAATCCTACGCCCAATTTGAAGATCATTTGGTTTATCCCGGTCCGGTGCCTCTTCTTAAGGATCCCCAGGTGGTTCAGGAACTCTGGCAGAGCCGATGGATGGAGCGGTCCTTGACGGGGGAGAACGTGCGAGATAATTTTGGGCCGATCGTTGTTCCGCCTGGAAATTATTTCGTTATGGGGGACAACCGAGACCGCTCCTTTGACGGTCGGTTTTGGGGACCCATGCCGGACGCGAATCTGAAAGGGCGGGCGTGGTTGCTTTATCTTCCGTTTTCCCGGTGGAAGGTTATTCGTTAGCGCTTGAGCCTCAACCCGACCGGACTTTACCTCCACATCCCCTTCTGTTCCGTTAAATGTCGGTTCTGTGATTTCGCGGCCTTCCCAGGGCGCCGAAACGATATCCCTCTCTATCTTCAAGCGTTGCATAAAGACATTCACGTGATCACGGAGAAGGTCCCCCGCGTTGTTCTTAATACCCTTTATGTGGGGGGGGGGACCCCTTCGCTCTTAGAACCTAAGGATTGGAGTTCTCTTTTGGCTGTGGTGCGGGATCGTTTTGAGGTTTTGCCGGATTGGGAAGCCACGTTGGAATGTAATCCAGATGGCGTGAATCATGAAAAACTGAGGGCGTGGAAGGATTCGGGGATGAATCGTTTGAGTTTTGGTTTACAAACTGACGAGCCGCCTCTTTTGGCGTCACTGGGGCGAACGCATTCTTACGACGATTATGTTCGGGTTTTGAGCGCCGCTCGCGCTCGGGGGTTTCGCAATATCAATGTCGATCTTATGTATGGACTTCCTGGTCAGTCTGTCGAGGGGTGGATCAAAACTTTACGGGGCGTGTTGGAAACGAATCCGGACCATCTTTCCGCCTATGGGCTTCAAGTGGAGGAATCCACTTATTACCACCGGTCGGGTGTTCAATCGGACGACGACCTGCAAGCCGATATGTATGAGGCCGCGGTGGACCTTCTGGATTCCGCCGGCTATGTTCATTATGAAATTTCTAATTTTGCCCGGCCGGGGTTTGAATGCCGGCACAACTTACGTTATTGGCGAAACCAAGAATGTTTGGGGGCGGGAGTTTCTTCGGCTTGGTACGACGGGGTTCGACGCCACACGAACACTCACGATCTGACAACGTACATCGAGTCGGTATTGACGGGTGGTCGTCCGCAGTTCGATACTGTTTCCCTTTCTCCGGACGAACGTGAGGGAGAAAATGTAATGCTCGGGCTTCGACTTCAAGAAGGGGTGGTTCCTTCCCCGCGAGGGTTGACCCTCTATGGGAAGGGGCTTGACCGTTGTGTTCAAGAGGGACTGTTGGTTCGGGAGGGAGATCGGTATCGACCCACCTGCCGAGGGTGGCAGTTATCCAACCGGATTTTCGTTGGACTTCTTGGGCCTTCGATCGAAAGTGAGGTTTAAGTTTAGCTTTCGTTATCGAACCTCCGCACGGATCTCGCTTGGGGTAGGGATTCCTTGTGGAGCGGTCTGGATAGGGAGGGGCTTAATGGTGAATGAATGGAAAATCAAGACTTGACCCCATATTCTTGTGGGACTCCTTTCCCTGGATGGGGCGGGGCCAGACTGAAATAGTTTTTCCCTTTTTCGGCAGAAGACGGGTGCTGTCCTTGTGGTCAGAGTTTCGTTCCGCTTCAAAATTATCATAGACCCCTTTCGGATAAATTCTAAAATCTCACCCATGGATCCTCGGCTCTCAACAGACGTTCGAACCTTGACCACCTGGCTGGGCCAGGTCATTCGGGAACGGGAAGGGAATGTCTTTTTCTCGCGTTTGGAACGGCTTCGTCATTTGGCAAAGCAGGCCCGAAATTCCTCCCGACCGGCCGAAGGGCACCTCAATCGTTTGGTGCAGGGGCTTTCGGGAGAAGAAGCCTTTCGGATGGTCCGCGCTTTTACGCTGTATTTCCAATTGGTGAACTTGGCCGAGGAAAGGCAACGTCGCGAACGCTTGCGCGACCACGAACGAGAGGGACGATCGCCCGCCTTGTCTTTCGCTGAAGCGGTGGATCGATGGGGCCGCGGTGCGGGTCGTAAAAAGTTTAGTGAAGCCCTCTCTCGCCTGAGCCTGGAACCCGTGTTTACGGCCCATCCCACCGAGGCGAAACGGCGGACGGTGCTTCGCCATTTGAACCGGGTTTCTTCCCTGTGGGACATTCATTCTCGGCCGGATTTAACCCCCCAAGAACGGGCCCAATGCGATGCTAAAATTTTAGAGACACTGGAAATCCTGTGGAACACGCGTCAGACGCGCGCGCGATCGCTGACCGTTCAAGACGAAGTCCGGAATATCCTCTTTTATCTTTCCACCTCTGTCCCCGCGGTCGTGGCTGAATTTTGGGACGCGACCTCCCGGACTTTAGCGGAGGCGGGTTTTCCCACTCCGCCGGGAATGATTCGGTTCGGCACGTGGGTGGGCGGAGATCGTGATGGCAACCCTGCGGTGACGCCAGGCCTTTCGCTCTGGACGATAACCGAACAGAGAAAATCTGTCCTCCAATTTTACCGAGCTTCCGTGTCGCGCTTGGCTTCCTTGTTGACCGTTCGGGAAGACCGGTCGGGCCCAGGGGGCGCCTTGGAAACCTCCCTGGCAAAAGACAGGCGGGAGTTGCCCGAGCTTGAAAAGTCTTGGGCGGTTTGGGAGCCCGGGGAAATCGTGCGGGCTAAAATGTGGGCCGTGGAGGCGAGGCTGGCGCGGAGTCAAGCGCGTCGATCGGGAGGATACGAAACGCCGGAAGCGTTTCGCGCGGATCTTCGGTTGGTTCACGATTACTTGGAGAGGCGTGGGTATGACCGAACCGCAAGAGGTTCCTTGACAGTGTTGGAGCGGCAGTCGGAGGTGTTCGGTTTTCATTTCGCTCGGTTGGATTTTCGACAACATTCCCAGAAAGTTTGGGAATCGGCTCTGGATGTTCTGGGGACTTCCCCGGCCTCTTCCGATTGGCCGCGGTTGGTGCGAAAGGGGCTCTCGCAGGTGGGGCGAACCCGCGGGGGGCTGGCTTTTCAAGAGATGAAGATGTTGGCCACGATTCAAAAGCTCTTTGGTGAAGGGGCGGCCAATCACTACATCCTCTCTATGACCCACAGCCCGGAGCATCTGTGGGCGGCGATTTATCTGGCTCGGCAAGCGGGGCTCCTTCACCCCGTACGTGGAGGTTGGCGGTCTGGTGTCGATATTGTTCCGCTCTTTGAAACAGTTGAAGATTTAGAACGGGCCCCTTCTTTGATGGCGGGGTTGTGGCGAGATCCCGTTTACCGGGGGCTGATCACGGCCCGGGGGGATGTTCAGGAAATCATGTTGGGATACTCCGATTCCAACAAGGACGCCGGTTATTTGGCCGCCAACGCCCATTTGTATCGGGCCCAACGGGCCCTTTGTCGTGAGGCAGAGAAAGTGGGAGTTCACCTTCATTTTTTTCATGGGAAAGGAGGGACCATCGATCGCGGCGGCGGGCCGGCTCACCGGGCCATTCGCGCGGCGCCCGCGGCCACGCCGAACCTTCAATTGCGCATCACGGAGCAAGGGGAAGTGATCGCTTTTAAATACGGGCATCCTTCCATTGCCCGTCGAAATTTCGAACAAATGGCCAACGCGGTGTTGGGGGCGGCCCTCGAACCTCCTCAAAAGAATTTGGCGGGAGTTCTTCAGGCAAAGTATGAGCCCCTCTTGGCGGATTTGGCGGACCGATCCCGCGCCCATTACCGCGCTCTCGTTTACGACACACCGGATTTCGCTCCGTATTTTTTTGAGGCCACTCCCATTGATTTGATTGAACGGGTGCGCATCGCTTCCCGGCCGGTGTTTCGCGGTGGAGCGCGGTCTTTAGACGGAATGCGGGCCATCCCCTGGGTGTTTTCCTGGACACAGTCCCGTGTGCTTCTTCCCGCGTGGTTCGGGGCCGGGAGCGCGTTGGAAAGTTTAGGGGACGAACGGTCACGGGGATGGGAGGACCTTCAGGAAATGTATCGGCGTTGGCCCTTTTTTGCGGCGCTTGTTGATAATCTGGAGTTGTCTTTAGCCAAGGCCGACATGACGATCGCCGCGCGGTACGCGGCGTTGGTCAAGGACGCCCGCGTTCGCGATATTGTTTTTGGGCGTATCCACGACGAATACAATCGGACGGTGCGATCGGTTCGCCGTGTGACGGGCCACCCGGGCCTTTTGTCGGGCCATCCAGTCCTGCGCGAGTCCATCCGGGTTCGAAACCCTTACGTGGATTCTCTGAACGCTCTTCAAGTCAGGCATTTGGCCCTTTGGCGTCGTCCAGGACTTTCCGCATCGGAACAAGAGCGGATTTTGAGAATCCTTCTTCTCACCGTGAACGGTCTCGCCGCGGGCATGAAAAGTACGGGGTAACGGGATTCCTTATTTCTTGTCCTCGAGTGGGCGACTGGTCATTTTGGTCTGAAATGGCCACCGAACGGGTTCGAATTTAAACCAATAAAATTATCGATCGTTTCCTTATTGGAAAACACCACCCTCTCCCCGACCCTCTCCCGCGAGCGGGAGAGGGAGAAACGTCTGAACTTCTTCTTAGTCGTTGCCCAATAAGAGGAAATCAGACGGCGCTCGATTTATTGTCACGGCTGTCGCGAGCCTCCCCCTTCCTCAATACCCAGATGCAGACTAGCCTGTAATTTTCAGTTGGATCGCGGGATTCGACGAAAAATCCGGACCTTTTTCCTTCCCAAAAAAGTTTGTCCGTAGTCCCCGCGA